>JAYVWQ010000046.1:0-3739 GCA_043785945.1 Akkermansia sp. | reverse complement strand
GTAATTTCGCCATCCCGAGCTTGATGCCCGTAAGTGCCCCGTTCGTACAGCTTTATTTCTCACACGCCCGCTTGAACAAAGTGCATGACAGGCTCTAGGCTGCGGCCCAACGCATGATGCTTGGAACCTGGCTGAACACGGGCGCGATTGTGGCGGGGGCGGTCCTCGCCCTGGCCACGCGCTGGGAAATTTCGGCGCGAATCCAGCAGCAAATCAAGGTGCTGCTGGGCGTGGCCACGGCGTGGTTCGGACTGCTGCTGGTCTGGAAGGGGCTGACGTGGAACGGCACGCTCTCGGGCACGGTGAAATTCTTTTTCCATCAGTTCGCCGTGGTGCTAGTGACGATGGTGGTGGGATCGATTCTCGGCAAGCTGTGCGGCATCCAGAGGGTGATGAACGGGCTTGGGCAGTCGGCCAAGGGGCGGCTGGAGCGGGTGTCGCGCGAGGGACGCGCGGCGGCGGGGGAGGGTTTCATGGCGGCGGTGCTGCTCTTTTGTGCCGCACCTCTGGGCTGGGCGGGCGCGCTGACGGATGGCCTGCTGCATTATTTCCAACCTCTGGCCATCAAGGCGGTGATGGACGGGCTGGCGGCGTTTTCGTTCGCGCGCCTGTTCGGCTGGACAGCGCTGCTGGTGGCGGTGCCGGTGGCGGCATTTCTCACGGCGGTGTCGTTGCTGGCGAACCGGCTGGAGCCGTGGCTGGCCGCGCAAGGCACGCTGGGCGTGGTGGAGGCCACGCTGGGGTTCATCATCAGCTACGTGACACTGGTCATCTTCGAGATCAAAAAGGTGGAGATCGCCAACTACCTGCCCTGCCTGGTGGTGGGGCCGCTGTTGATGAAGCTGTCACAGGCGCTCTTCTGAGCGGCGCGTGTCGGCGGACGATCTTCTCAGGCCAGCGGCACCACGTCGGTCCAGACGCGGCCAAATTTTTCCCGGACCCGCTCCTCAATTTCCAACGCGCCACACAGGTCGCGGGTAATGGCAAAGGTGGTGGAGCCGCTGCCGGACATGAGAGCGACGAGTGCGCCGTTCTCGCGAAGAAAATCCTGGAGCACAGCAAGCCACGGGTATTTCTCCAGCGCGGGGGCTTCGAGGGAATTGTAGAACGCGCGGCCGGCCAAGCGCAGATCGCCAGCCTCCAGCAGAGCAACCAGTTTGGCGGCGCGTCCGTTCTCTCCGTTCAGCGCTTCGGGAAAGCGAGCCAGTTCCTTGTAGGCCCAAGCGGTGGCGATGCCAAAGCCGGGATGCACCAGCAGCAACGCGCAGCCTTCCAGTGCGCGGAAGGGCGCGAGCGGCTGGATGATTTCACCGCGTCCGCTGGCCAGGGCCGGGCCGGTCTGGAGGAAAAATGGAATGTCTGAGCCGAGTGCGGCCGCAATCTCGTGCAGGGCTTCCGGCGACAGGGGCTGGCCGAAAAGTTCGTTCAAGGCGAGCAACGTGATCGCGGCGTTGCCACTGCCGCCGCCCAGTCCGGCGGCCAGGGGGATGTGCTTCTCCAAGTGCATCTGCACGCCGTCGGTGCGCCCAGTCTTTTCAAGGAAGGCGCGGGCGGCGCGGTGGACGAGATTGCTGGCGTCGGTGGGCAGAGAGGGATCGCTGCAAGTGAGTTCGAGGCCGCTGGTCGCGGTCGTGAAGGTGAGTTCATCACACAGCGCGACGGGCTGCATGACGGTTTCCAGCTCATGAAATCCATCGGGCCGTTTCCCGAGGATGTTGAGGAGCAGGTTGACTTTGCAGGGTGATGGTTTGGTCAGGGTCACGACATGAAAAATGCGCCAACACCTGAAGGATGCCGGCGCATGGAGAAAAAGCTGGGCTTAGTTGTCGAAGATGCGGAAGCGGCTGCCTTGAATCATGGGAGCCACATCGCCGCCGCTGAATCCGAGAGAGGTGTCGGTGGCGGAAACGGAATCGGCGATGACGGAGGGCCGGTAGTTATCGGGATAGGTCGGATACTCGCTCAAGACCATGCCGCCAAAAGGATAGCTGCGGTTGCGGACATTCGCGTCAGGATAGCTGCGGCTGGTGGAGGTGAGGGAGGCGTCGTAGTTGGGCAGCGGCAGGGGGAAGGTGGCAATTTCCCAGATGCCGATGGCCGTGCGGGCCACGCTGCGGTTGAATCCACGAATGATGCCGGTGGTCATGGCCGAGTCCGAGTTCTCCCACAAGGCAGTCTGCTCCATGGAACGGCGCATCTCGCCGCCACGCAGAAATTCCGTGGAGTTCAAAAGACCGCGTCCGAGCTTCTTCTCGGGACCGGCGCAGCCCGCCAGCAGAATCGCCGCTCCAGCGAGGACCAACAAATTTGTAATACGCATAGTCGTTGTGTTCGCCAGACTCTACGGAGCTGCCCGGCGGAGGTAAAGTGGTTTCATCCCGCTGGGGGAAAGGTTTGAGTCTGGCCAAAAGCGGTGACTTTGCCGGAGGGAAAAAATTCCGAGCGCGCCCGCAGGCGGAAGGTGGGAGAACATTTTTCTTTCCGCGCGCCCGCAGTTCGTTTCAATGGCGGCATGATTGTTCCCGCACTGCGAAAGTTTGGCCCGGCCCTTTTGTTTTCAGCCCTCGCGCTGGCGTTGGGATCCGGCTGCGCCACGGAGAAATCAGCCTGTTGCCCGGTGGCCCCGCCGCCCGCCGCCCCGGTCAGGCCCACCGCCTCAGCCTCTGCCTCCGTCTCGGGCGCGCTTTTTGATGGGATCTCGCTCAAGGGTTGGGCGGTCACGGACTTTGCCGGGCATGGCACGGTCGAGGTGGCGGATGGCCAGATCAAAATCGGCCTGGGCCACATGACCGGCGTGAACTGGACGAATGGGGCGAGTCTGCCGCGCATGAATTACGAAATCTCCCTCGATGCCATGCGCGTGGATGGCAGTGACTTTTTTTGCGGGCTGACTTTTCTTGTGGGCGAGAAACCGTGCAGCTTCATTGTGGGCGGATGGGGCGGGGGCGTGGTCGGACTGTCCAGCATCAACGGGGAAGACGCCTCGCAGAACGAAACGACGAGCTACATGAACTTCGTGAGCAAGAAGTGGTTCCACATTCGCGTGCGGGTGGAGGCGGGGAAAATCCAAGCCTGGATCGACGAGGACCGGGTGGTGAACCTGGACACGGCGGACAAGAATTTGACCATCCGTCTGGAAGTCGAGCCGTCCCTCCCGCTCGGTCTTTCAACTTGGAACACGGCGGCAGCCTGGAAGAACATCCAGATCAAAAAACTTTAATCAGGAAGTTGAGGAGAGTGTCTCGCGAAGGCGGCCAAGGGGACGAGGGAAAGACGGGCATAGTTCACTGGTGCGTTGCGGGCCGGGCTTCGGTCCCCCGTTTTTTTCCTTCGCCCCTTCGCTTCCTTCGCGAGAAATTATTTCCTCCTCCCGTTCAAACAAAACGCGAAGGCCGGAGCCTTCGCGTCTTGTGACTTGGCTGGTTGCGGCCAGCCGTAGAAATTAGCGCCGGAAATTCAGCGCCGTCGGTCCGGGCATCTCATGAGCGCACGGCTGGTTGGTGGGCGCGTCGGGCACCTTGGCGTTGGTCTGCACGAGGTTGTTGGCGAGCAGAAAGGCCTCGACCTCTTCGCCGCTAATGTCGGGCAGCATCCGTCCGTTCACCTCGACGCAGGGACTGAGCATTTGGCTGCTCTTCTCGATCATTTCCTGGCGCTGGGCCGGGTCGTTAATGATGTCGCGGTCCTCGAAGGGCAGGTCGTATTTGCGCATGACGGCGCGCACGCCCTGGCTCCATCC
>JAYVWQ010000045.1:0-5555 GCA_043785945.1 Akkermansia sp. | reverse complement strand
GTGGGGATGGCTCTCGGTGCGGGCAGCGGCGTGGCCGTGGTCTGTGTGCTCAACCACCTGTGGCGGCTCGCGGGGGCGCGCTGGTTTCCACATTGGTTCGCCCGGCTGCCCAACCTCGTCGTGCCAGCCGTTTCTTCGACCACCAGCACCACTTCCGATTCATCGCGCTGATGTCCGTTGCCCCGATCCAGCATTTTATTCCCGTCCGCCAACACGATTACTACCTCGCGGCCACGCTCGCGTCGGGACAGGCCTTCCGCTGGAAAAAATGCGGCGACGCGTGGGAAGGAACCGTCGGCGCACGCTGGGTTCGGTTGCAGCAAACCACCGACGGCCTCGCCGTGGAAACCGCCGGGACCGCGACGGGCGCAGACTGGCAGTGGCTCGCGCACTATCTGCAAACTGCCGTGGACCTCGCCGCCGTGGCCCGCACCTTCCCCGACGACGAGCCGATGCGCCGCGCCGTGGCCGCCTGTCCTGGGCTGCGTCTCTTGCGGCAGGAGCCGTGGGAATGTCTTGCCTCCTTCATCCTCTCTTCCACCAAACAGATTGTGCAGATTCAGCAGATCATCGCGTTGCTCTGCGCACGCTTCGGCGAACCGCTCGTTGTTCCACCGGGTCACGAACCGGCCTTCGCCTTCCCCACCGTCGAGAGACTGGCTCGCTGTTCTGAATCCGATCTGCGCGCCTGCAAGATGGGTTTCCGTGCGCCCAATCTTTTGCGCACCGCAAAAATGATCGCAGCGGGCGAGGTGAACTTGCCGTCGCTCCACACGCGCACGGTGGGGGAAGCGTTGCACGAACTGCTCAAGTTTCCTGGGGTTGGCCCCAAGATCGCCAACTGCGTGCTGCTCTTCGCCTACGGTTTTCCGCAGGCCTTCCCGGTGGACGTGTGGATCATGAAGGCGCTGCGCGAATTGTATTTTCCCAAACGCCGCGTCAGCGAAAAGCGCATCGCCCGTTTCGCCGCCACGCACTTCGGCCCCCACGCCGGCTATGCGCAGCAGTATCTCTTTCACTACATGAGGACGGGGCGGAAGGAGGTTGAGAGTTAAGGTTGAGGGTTGAGAGCCGGAGGCGCGGCGCTCCAGGAGCAACGGGATTGACTCTCCCCTTTCAACTTTCAACTCTCCACGCATGAACATCGAAGCGATCCTCGGCCCGGCGGAATTCCCTGCGCTCGCCGCGCGCGACCTCAGCCAGACCACCTGCGTCGTGTTCGACGTGCTCCGCGCCACCAGTTCCATGCTCACCGCGTTGCACCACGGGGCGGAGGCGATTATTCCCGTCAGCGCGATCGCCGAGGCGGTGGCCATTCAGCAAAAGCAAAATACCGTGCGGCTGGCCGGGGAACGCCACGGGCTGCGCATTCGCAAGGAGCAGAGCGGCAGCGTGGATTTTGATTTCGGTAATTCCCCCCGCGACTTCACGCCGGAAAAAGTCTCAGGCCAGACCATCGCCTGGACCACAACCAACGGCACCCGCGCGCTCGCCGCCTGTGCCCACGCGGAAATGATTCTACTCGGCGCGCTGGTGAACCTGCGCACCGTGGCGGACTTGCTGGATCAATTGCGCCCGAAGAACCTGCTGCTCATCTGCGCCGGCACGTTCGAGACCCCGGCGTTTGAAGACCTATTCGCGGCCGGAGCTTTGATTGAAGCGTTGCTGCCGTTGACGAAAGCGGAAGACCTGAGCGATTCGGCCCAACTCGTGCGTCGCGCCAGCCGACAAGTGGGTGAAGACCAGGCGGCCCTGATCGAATCTTCGTTGAACGCGCGCCGCCTCCTGGCCAATCCCGACCTCGCTGCCGACGTGGCCCTCTGCCTGCGCCGCGACAGCGTCCCCCTGAACGCCGCACTAATGAAAGACGGCTCCGTGCGCCCGCTCCGCGGCTTTGGCGCCAAGCTGGCCTAAGGTGCGTCCGGTTTGCCACCGGCCGAAACGTCGCCCCGCCCGACCGCTCCGGAACACTCTGCGCCACTTCACTCGTGCGCCTCCCGGCCACTTACAAACTGGCAGGACATTCGAGCCGGTAGCCCACGCCATGCACCGTCTTGATCCAGCGCGGCGCGTCGGGATTTTTCTCCAGCTTGCGGCGGAGCGTGGCGATGTGCATGTCCACCGTGCGCGTGGTCGGGAAGGCCGCGTAACCCCAGGCCACGTCGAGAAACTTCTCGCGCGTCACCGGCTCGCCCTGCGCCTCGGCCAGCAGCCGCAGCATGGCGAATTCCTTCGTGGTGATGTGCAGCACTTTCCGTTTCCGCGCCGCGCTTTGCCGGATGAAATCAATCCGCACGTCACCCAAGTTCAATTCGCGTACGCATGAGCCGGGCCGCTGCGCGCGCCGCAGCAAGGCCCGCACGCGCGCCAGCAATTCATCCGTGCTGAAGGGCTTCACCAGATAATCATCCGCGCCGCAGTCCAGTCCGTTCACGCGGTCGCGCACCTGCCCCTTGGCCGTGAGCATGAGCACCGGCGTGGCGTGGCCAAGCCGCCGCAGTTCTGCGCAGACCGCGAAGCCATCGAGGCGCGGCATCATCACGTCGAGCAGGATGAGGTCAGGTTTCTCTTGCAGAGCGCGCCCCAGCCCGCGCTCGCCATCCGCCGCCGTGATGACGCGAAAACCTTCGCCCGCGAGGCAGTCCTCCAGCGCCGTGCGCATGGGTAGTTCGTCTTCCACGATGAGAATGCGGGCCGGGTTTTCACCACGAAGACACGAAGGCACAAAGGAGAGTGGAGTTAAATTCATGCCCCTTCTTCCTTTGTGATCTTCGTGCCTTCGTGGTTCAACGGCAGTTCAATCGTGAAGCGGCTGCCCTGCCCCACTTCACTCGCCACGCGCACGCGACCGCCGTGCGCTTCAACAATGTGTTTCACGATGCTTAAACCAATGCCGACGCCCGGAGTTTCGCGGCGCAGCTCGGAGCCGAGACGATAGAAGCGCTCGAAGATTTTCTCGTGCTCGGCGGCGGGAATGCCGGGGCCGCTGTCTTGGACGGAGATGAGCAATTGAGGATTTTGGATTGAAGATTGGGGATTGGGGATCGCCAAAGTCACCGTCACTGCGCTGCCGCTCGGCGAGTGCTTGATGGCGTTGTCGAGCAGGTTGACGAGGGCTTGCTGAATCGCTTGGCCGTCCAAGAACGCGGAGTGCGGAGCGGGGAACGCGGAACATTCCCCTGCGGCATCCACCCCATGCTCCACGCTCCCCGTTCCGCACTCCGCGTTTCGGAGCTTCACCCCGCGCTCCTCCGCATAAGGCTCCATCAGTTTCACCGTCGTTGCCACCAGCGCGGCCACGTCGGTCGGCTCGAACTCGTATTCCTTGCGGCCCTGCTCGATGCGGGCGAAGTCGAGCACGTTCTCGATCATGGCCGAGAGCCGGCGGCACTCCTGGCTGATGAAGCGGAAGTATTCGCGCTGCTTGGCCGGGTCGGAAATTTTCCCGCGCTCCAATCCCTCCGCCATCAGCCGCACCGAGGCGATGGGCGCGCGCAGCTCATGGGACACACTGGAGACAAAATTGGATTTCATCTCTCCGAGGCGAAGCTGCTTGTGGAACGCGCGCCAGGCAAAAAGGAAACCCATGACAGACGCCAGCGCCGACGCGCCAATCAGCAGCTTGAACAAAATTGCCCGCTCTTGCTGCTGGGCATAGAGCAGGTCAGGTGAGATCAAATGGACTTTGACCGTCAGCACAGGGTGGCCCGCTTCAGTATGCACGGCGGTAGCAAATACGGGCGGCGGCTTCTCCGGCTTGTCCCAGCGCCAATATTGTCCCCCACCCTTTCCACCGGAGGTTTGCACCAGCACGCGCAACGTGTTGGTGGGTCGCACATCCATGTCCGCGAGTCGCACGCTGGTGTCGAAGTACTGGGGCATTCGGACTTTCTTGAGCGCGGAGGCAGTGACATCGGCCACGGCCAGTCCGTTGCGTGCGATCACGGTGGAACCGGACTCGTGGTAGTGCCGCAATAAAAGCCAGTGTCCCTCGTTAAAAAAATCCAACGGACCGCCGGGCCGCATCCGACCGATGTTTCCATCCATCCAGCCCCAGTTCGTTCCCGCGATGAACAGCGGAGGCGGGGCTGGGATGCGAGCGTTCTCCTCCGGCTTCCAAGATGGATTCGATTCGATGTGGTGTAATCGCACCGGCGCGTTGGCGCGGTTGGTGTACGACTTGATCCAGAAAGGCACAGTGACGCCCGGTGCGGGGGAAAAGTTGACGTGGAGATCATTGGATGCGCTCAAGATGCCCGGCAAGTCGGGCTGAAGTATCGACCGTGCGGTCGCGTAAATCCGGCGCATCTCCTGATGATCACGCCATTCTACTTCGGCGGGCAACAACACCTCTTTAGGCAGCACGAGACCTTCTTCTGGAATGGAACCGCGCCGCAGGACTTCTGCAGTGAGCGCGGACGGGTGTCGCAGCAAATCACGGACGAGCGCCGTGCCCGATTCGTGCCGTTCACTTTCCGGGCGGCTGAGGCCGGCGAATTGTTGAGCTTGAAAAAGTTTCACGCGTGCCAGCGTCGCGTAAGGCAACCCAGCTTCACTGACGAGGTTCGGAAACTGGTTGGTGATCGCGCTGAACTCCTGAATGGCCTCGCTGTGATTGGTGGAGCGCATCAGCCAGCAGCCCAGCTTGTAGTGGGCGGCGACGGTGAAATTCGTGGGCGGCGCGACGGCGAGAAACTTGCGCCAGATCGCGCTGGATTCGTGCAGGCTCGCCTCACTCCACAACTGTTGCTGCTCTGCTGAGAGCAGGGCGGGATTGAGAGGCTGCGGACCGGGCGCTTCTTCGTAAGACGGCGGGTGCATGAGATGACCCGTCGCATCAAGTTCCAATCGTTTAACCCGCCGGACGAAATAGAGTGTTTCTGCAAACTTTCCCGATGGGGCCTCGATGTTGTTGAGGCCGCTGACGCCCGACAGACGAGGGCTTATTCCAGCGGCGAACCAGGATGGAAGCGCGAGACCGGCTGGCTCGTTCGTGTTCTGCAACTGATTCCAGACGGCTTTAACCGCCTCCTCCGCCACGTCCTGCGCGCGCAGTTCCGCCTCGTGCCGCGCCATGCGCTTGTCTTGCGAGAGGGCGACCGCGCCGAGTTTCGCCAGCACCAGCATCGGCGCGAGGATGAGCACGCCCTGCCAGAAAAAGTTCGGCTTGCGGTTGGTTCGTTTCACGCGGTGTTGGCGCATCTGTTAGCAGAGTGTGCCGCGCGGACAAAGCGCGGATGTCATGGTTTTGTAAAACGTGGACGGCGCGGGGACGGTGTGGAGCAGGATGACGTCGGCGGTGAGTTCGCTGGGCGCGAGCCAATAGCCCCTGGCCACGGGCGGTGCGGCCCGGTCCTCGCGGTCGCGCTCGTTCATCGGGCAACCGTAAGTTCTGATCTAGATGCTGGGCATCCTGGCAAATGGGTCGCGAAACTAAATCTTCACGCAAGGCGAGTTTAGAGCCTGTCATGCACTTTGTTCAAGCGGGCGTGTGAGAAATAAAGCTGTACGAACGGGGCACTTACGGGCATCAAGCTCGGGATGGCGAAATTACG
>JAYVWQ010000044.1:0-2110 GCA_043785945.1 Akkermansia sp. | reverse complement strand
AACAGACTCAGACCCAGCATGGTGACGAGCAGGGCGAAGGTGAATTTGCGGAAGGGCCGCCCGGCGTAAATCATCTCGGCGAAGAAATGGAGCAGCGCGAGGCCGCCGCAAATCAGATTGAGCGTGAACATGCGACCGAGGAAATTCTGCGCGATCACGCCCACGTAATAATCACCGAAGACGCGTTTCATCTCCGGAGTGAACGAGGCGGGGGCGATGCCGAACGTAAAAAAAATCCCCGCGCCCAGCCAGATGGCCGCGTTGAAAATGCCGATGGCACGGAGAATTACGAGCACAGGCGGAGGCTACGGGGCACAGCCCGCCAAGCCAAGCAGCAGATGCAACAGAGTGCGCGCGCGCCTCGATCAATTCCTTTTCGCGCGAGACTCTCTTCATGTTTAACTCCAGGCGATGAAGCGCATCGGTCTCTTTGGCGGCTCCTTTGATCCAGTTCACCTCGGGCATCTGCTCGTCGCGCAGGCGGCGGGCGAGGAACTGGCGCTGGACCGTTTATTTTTCATTCCCGCCGCGCAGTCGCCCTTCAAACCCGCAGCCCAGCCCACCTCCCCCGCCCTGCGGGAACGGATGCTCCGGCTCGCCTTGGTCGGGAAATCCAACTGCGAAATCGACCCGCAGGAAGTCGCGCGCGGCGGTCTCTCCTTCACCATCGACACGGTGCGGGATTACACGCGGCGCTTCCCGCAGGCCGAGCTTTTTTACCTCATCGGCGCGGACCATGTGCCCACGCTGCCGAAGTGGCGCGAGGCGGGGGAGCTGGCCCGGCTCGTGCAATTCGTGGTCATCCCGCGACCCGGTGAAATGCTGGCGGATGCACCCGCGCCCTTCCGCGTGCGCGTGCTCGGAGGCTGGCCGTTGCAACTTTCCTCATCGCAAATTCGCGCCCGCATCCAGGCCGGCCTGGCAGTGGAACACCTCCTGCCGCCGGGTGTGGCCGAGGTGGTGCGCGAGACCGGGCTATATCAGAAACCATCGTGACCCGGAATCAGACAGGCGAAGAGTGTCGCGCGAAGGACGCGAAGGGAGCGCAGGTTGAAGAGCGGATTTTATCGCCTGCGCAACTCATTAGCCCGTGAACAAACCATTCGCCCCCTCCGCTTTGTTTTATTCGCCCCCTTCGCGCGACCCAGTCCGATGTCCCCGACATTCGACATTCGACATTCCCCCTTCGCTCCCCCATTTTCCCGCCAATGGATTCAAAGAAACTCGCGCTGCTCTGTCAGGAACTGGCCGACAACAAGAAGGCTGAGGACATTGTCGTGCTGGATTTGCGCAAGCTTTCCACCATCACGGACTATTTTGTCATCTGCTCCGGCACCAGCGAACCGCACCTGCGCGCGATCTCCGAGGAAGTGGCCGACGGGCTGCGCCGCGATCACGATCTCCGCCCCCGCACCATCGACGGCACGCTTCAGACGGCGTGGATCGTCATGGATTACTTCGATGTGATTGTTCACGTCATGAAGAAGGACACGCGCAAGAAGTACGACCTCGAAGGTTTGTGGAGCGATGCGAAAGCCGTGAAGCCCGCCAAGCCCCGCGCTTCCCGCGCGAAAAGCGCCAAGAAAAAGGCGGAGTAGTTTGCTGACTGAATGTGCTGTCAGTTCGGAACTGGCAGTGCAAGTCCCAAGGAACTGCCGGTTCCAAACCGGCAGTACGCGGACGGTCACGGCTCCTTCAAAATAATTCCACGATCACCGAGGGCTTCGGCTTGAGCGGGGCAAAACTCCTCCGATGCAACGGACACGGACCGTGCGCCGTGATCGCGGCCAGATGATCCTTCGTACCATAGCCCTTGTGCCCGGCGAACCCATACTCGGGCCAGCACCGGTCGTGCTCCACCATCAGCCGGTCGCGCGTCACCTTCGCGAGCACGCTGGCGGCCGCGATGGAGTAGCTCTTCGCATCGCCCTCCACCACTGGCGTCTGCGGCCAGCGCGTACTGGAGATGAGGTTACCATCCACCAGCACATGTCCGGGCGCGGGCTGCAACTGCCCGACGGCTTCATTCATGGCCCGGAAGGTCGCCTGCAAGATGTTGATCTCGTCGATGACGTTGTTGTCGCTCGCAGCAATGGCGTAACGCACTGAC
>JAYVWQ010000043.1:0-9449 GCA_043785945.1 Akkermansia sp. | reverse complement strand
AGCACCGGTTTGCAATCCGGCCTGGAAATTCAGAAGCGTTCCGAGAAGGCGTTGCTCGCCGAGTTCCCGGAAATCCGCAACATCTTCTCGCGTATGGGCGCGGCGGAAATCGCCACCGACCCGATGGACCCCGGCGACGCCGACACCTACATCATGCTCAAGCCGCGCGAGACGTGGCGCAAAGTGGACGGCAAACTCATCTCCAAGGACAAGCTGATGGAAGCGATGCAGGCCGTGCTTGCGCGCAAAGTCCCCGGCCAGGCTGCGCTCATCAATCAGCCCATTGCGATGCGCTTCGACGAAATCATGGCGGGCGCGCGGGCGGAGTTGTCGTTGAAGATTTTTGGCGACGATTACGCCACGCTCGAACGCCTGGCCGGCGAAGCGCGCGAGGTGCTGGAGAAAATTCCCGGCAAGGGCGACGTGGAGTTCGACAAGATCGGACGCACGCCGCAGTTGGAAATCCGCCCCGACCGCGAAGCCCTGCGCCGCTTCAATCTCCACGCTGACGACGTGAACAAGGTCGTGGAAACTGCGCTCGCTGGAACGGAGGTTGGTTTCCTCCAGGACGGCAGCCGGCGCTTTCCCATCGTCGTGCGCGTGTCGGAGGAACAGCGCGGCGACGTGGCCGCCATCCGCCGCCTGCCCGTCGGCACGGACAGCGGCGGAATGCTCATCCTCGACCGCGTCGCCACCGTCACGAACACCACGCAGATCGGAACCGTCGTGCGCGAGAACGCCCAGCGGCGCGTCGCCATCCTCATCAACGTGCGCGGACGCGACACCGCGAGCTTTGTGGAGGAAGCGCAGGCGAAGATTCGCGAGCAGGTCAAATTCCCGGAGGGCTACTACTTCGAGTTCGGCGGGCAGTTCAAGAACCTCGTCGCGGCGAAGAAGCGGCTCCTCATCGTGGTGCCGCTGGCGTTGGCGCTCATCTTCGTGCTGATATTTATCGCGCTCCGCAGCGTGCGACAGGTGTTGCTGGTTTATACCGGCATCCCGCTTGCCATCACCGGCGGCATCTTCGCCATCTGGCTGCGTGGAATGCCTTTCACCATCAGCGCGGGCGTCGGCTTCATCGCGCTCTCCGGCGTGGCCGTGCTGAATGGGTTGATGATGATTTCCTACTTCAACCTGCTCCGCGAACAAGGCCGCGACGTGAAGACGAGCGTCCGCGAGGGCGCGATGACCCGCCTGCGCCCCGTGCTGATGACCGCGCTCGTGGCCTCGCTCGGCTTCGTGCCGATGGCGCTGGCCAGCGGCGCGGGCGCGGAAGTCCAACGCCCGCTCGCCACCGTCGTCATCGGCGGCATTTTAAGTTCCACTTTCCTCACGCTCGTCTTGCTACCGACGCTCTACGAGTGGATTGAGGGCAGACGAAAACCAAAAACAGAAACCAAAGAAACAGTCACAACATGAAGACAAACATCCGCATCCTCACCGTGGCCGTCGCGCTCTGCGCCGGCCTGTTCACCGCTGCCGCCGCCGACAAGGACGAGCACAAACATCTCGCGACACCGAAAGGCGGACGCCTGCTGGAAAAGACCGAGCCGCCCGCCGAGTTCGTGATCGAGAAAGACCGCAGCGTGACCATCAACTTCTACGACGCAGCGATGAAGCCCGTTCCCGCCGCCGAGCAGACCGTGACCGTGATCGCCGACGCCAAGAGCGGGAAGACGACGCTGACGTTTGAGAAGAAGGGCGACGCGCTCGTCTCCAAGACCAAACTCCCGGCGGGCGAAGGCTACAACCTCGTCGTGCAGTTCAAGCAGACGGCCGCCGCCAAGCCGCAGAACTTCCGCTTCACGCTCGACCTCGGCACCTGCGGCGAATGTAAGCGCGCCGAGTACGGGTGCGTCTGCGGGCATTGAGTTTGCGTCAAAGCCCGCCCGTCACCGCTGTCACCCTGAGTTCCGCTTTTCTCAATCGCGCATTGCTCCAGATGCTCCACGCGTGGCTTGAGGGAAGGAACTCCGGGCTGAGACCAGCAGGCCGTGGAACACCCCCATTGACTCGCAGTTCATTTCAAGCCTAAGTCTCAGCCCGTGACCCGGCTTCGCGTAATTGTGTCGTTGCTGCTGGTGGCCCTCTGGCTGCCGGCGTCATCACACGCGTTGTTGGAGCACCTCGAACTGATTCATCAGGTTCACGCCGACCACGACGCGGATTCGCCGGATTCGCACGAGCACGACGCGGACAACCACGAAGCGGCGGATGGGATGTGCGCGTTGTCGTCCACTCACGTCAGCGTTCCCCTGCCTGATAGCGTTGTGATGTCGATCCTGTTTTGCGCACCCGGTTTGAGTTGGGTTTCTGAACTCCGCGTCGAGCAGCAGCCGTCCGGCCTTGCTCCGCCCGGCACTGCGCCGCCCAGGCTGCTTTCTGGCTGGCAATTTCTTTTCCGCACGGCGCTTCCCGGCCGCGCTCCCTCGTTCGCTTCCTAACAGTCTTCGTTCCGAAGACTGCTCTCCTTGCTGTTGGCGTGTCTCCACGCCGGTTTCCCTTTTGTCCAAGTGTCCAAAAATTTTGTGAGTGAATTATGAAAAGAATTTTCCTGTTTAACGTGGGTGTGGCGCTGCTGGTGGCGTCAGCGCGCGCGGCTGAATCCACTGCGGCCACCAATCAAGTTTCTCTTGATGCGCTCGTCACGGAGGTGGTGGCGCACAATCCTGAACTGAACTTCTACCGCGCGGAGATTGCGGTCGCGAAAGGTGAGCGGCGCACGGCGGGTACGCTGGCAAATCCCGAAGTGTCCGCCACGCTGGGCAACAAGCGCGTGAGCGGCATCGGCGATGGCGTGGCGTGGTCGGTGTCCGCGCAGCAGACGATTGAATGGCCGGGGCGCGTGCCGTTGCGGAAGGCGATTGCCAACCAGCAAATCAAGCTGGCGGAACTGGGCCTGGCGCAATTCAACGCGGCGCTGGCGGCGCGCACGCGCTCGCTCGCCGTCACGTTGTTTGCGGCACAGGAGAAAGCCGCCGCCACGCGCGAAGTCGCGGATCGCTTCCAGTCGCTGCGCGAAGTGCTCGTGCAACGCGATCCCGCCGGACTCACGCCCACGCTGGAGACGCGCATCATTGAGGCGACGGAACTCACGCTGCATCGGCGCGCGAGTGCGGCAACCACGGCGGAGCAGGCGGCGTTGCTGGAATTGAATCAACTGCGCGGCCAGCCGCTGACCGAGACGGTGAAAGTGCAACGGCCCGCGCTCAGTTTGCCATCCGCGCCGAATGTCGATGCGTTGCTCGCGGCGGCGCTCACGAACAACTTCGAGTTGCAGATGCGCCGCGCGGAGCTGGAACAGCAGGGCTTCAAAGTTTCGCTGGCGAAGAACGACCGGAACCCGGCCTTCAGTGTCGGGCCGTATCTTTCGCAGGAGCGCACCGGGGATCGGGAAACGCAGATCGGCGTCGGCGTCACCGTGCCGCTGCCGTTGTGGAACCGGAACAAGGGTGGCATTGAGACGGCGGAAGCGCGCCAGCAACAGGCCGCGACTTCGATGCTCGTGACGCAGCGGCGGATCGAGCGGCAGGTCGCGGAGCAGGCCATGCGTTATCAGACCAAGCTCGCTGAGATGGGCAAGTGGCGTCCCGACTCCATCGAGAAATTCCAGGAAGCGGCGGCGCTCGCGGATCGTCATTATCGCTTGGGCGCGGTGCCCATCGCCACCTACGTCGAGTTGCAAAAGCAATATCTCGAAGCCGTCGAAGCCTTGCTCGACACGAAGACGGAAGCCCTCGAAGCGGGACAGCAATTGGAACTCCTCACGGGTGTTTCATTCTCCATCACCAACGCGGCGGCGAAATAGTTCCAAACCCGCCCCCACTCATCTCTATGACATCCTTTCAAGAATATCTCACGCAAGGTCACGCTTGGCTGTTTATCCCGAGTGCCGTTCTGCTCGGCGCGTTGCATGGGCTGGAACCGGGGCATAGCAAGACGGTGATGGCCGCATTCATCATCTCCATCCGGGGCACGGTTCGGCAGGCCGCGTTGCTCGGCATCTCCGCGACTGTCTCACACACGGCCATCATCTGGGTGCTGGCGTTTGTCGGTATGCGCTATGCGGGCCGTTTCAACGTCGAGGAGACAGAGCCGTATTTCGCGGTCGCCACCGGGCTTATCGTCATGACGATGGCGGGTTGGATGTTCTGGCGCATTCGCCGCGAGCAACAATCCTTGCCCGGCGGACATTCGCCTTCACTCCACGACTCTGCGCACGGCCCGCATGGCGGCACCTTGCTCGCGTTGAAAACTGGTGACGTGGAAATCGCGGTCTTCGAGGATGGCGTGCCTCCGCGTTTCCAACTGCATTTCCGCGATGCCCAAGGACAGGTCGCCGCCCCGCCTCCGGCCGAGTCCGTCACACTCGCCACGCTGCGGCCCGACGGTGCCAAGCAGACCTTCGCCTTCGTGACGCGTGGCAACTTCATTGAGTCCACCTCAGACATTCCCGAACCGCACGAGTTCAGTGTGGAACTTCGCTTGCCCAGCACGGGCGGAACGCAAATTCTGCAAGCCCAGTTCACCGAGGAAAATCATCACGGGCACGATCACCACGCGGCCCATGACCACTCGCACGGACACGACGACGCGCACGCCCGCGCGCACGCCGCCGAGTTGGAGCAGCGCTTTGCCAACCGCCAGGTGACGACTTGGCAGATTGTCCTGTTCGGCCTCACGGGCGGCTTGCTGCCCTGTCCTTCCGCTTTCGCGGTCTTGCTGGTTTGTATGCAAATGAAAGAGTTCACACTTGGTTTCGCCATTGTGCTGGCGTTCAGCATTGGTCTGGCACTCACGCTCGTGACCGTGGGCACGCTGGCCGCCCTGTCCGTAAAGCACGCGACCCAGCGGCTGGTCTGGCTTGGCACGCTCACCCGCAAACTGCCCTATGCCAGTTGCGGCCTACTCGCCGTCATCGGTCTGGTGGTGGCCATCCAAGGTGCCCGCCATCTCATCCATTAGGACAAACCTGTTCCCATGATGATTGACCGCATCCTCGATCTCGCTGGCCGCTCCAACCGGGCGTCAAAGCCACTTCGCCAGCCGTTCGCGGAGCGACTTGCGCGCACGATGGAGACGGGACTCCACGGTCTTGGGCGGCACTTCAAGGATGGCGGCGGTTTCGGCCACGGATTTGTCCTCGAATTCCACGAGCAGAATTGTCTCTCGCATTTCCTGCGGCAGTTTACCGAGAGCCGCGCGCACGGCGGCGGCGCGTTCGTCGGCCAGCAAACCGTCGTCGGGCGCGGGCTGATCCGAGGCCAGCGTGTCGCCGAGCGTTTGCGCGGTGGCGTCGGATTCGGCGTCGAGCGAGACCTGCGGACGGCGCTGGCGCTGGCGAAGCTGCGTGCGCGCAAGGTTGGCCGCGATGGTGAAAAGCCACGTCGAGAATTTCGCCTCGGGCCGGAAGCGCGCGCGATGGGCAAAGACGCGCGTGAAAGTTTCCTGCGCGAGATCATTCGCGTCATCCTCGTTGGCGAGCATCCGGCAGAGGAAGTGAAAGAGCGCCGTGGCGTGGCGCTCCATCAGGGTGTTCAACGCCGCGTCGTGGCCCGCCGCCAGCCGCGCCATGTCCGCGCGGTCGAGCGCGTCCAGGTCAGGGCTGGACATGGCGAAGGTTGTTCGTGCCGGTCATGGCCTGCTCCTGTTGCGCGTGCAGGCCGAGGGTCAGCCGTTTCATTTCCGCGAGGTAACGCGCGCCCTGCGCCGGAGGCATGGCATGACTGACTTCGTAATAGTGCCGCAACATGTGGCCCTGACACTCGGCGCGCAGAGCGGCGACTTCCGCGAGCTTTTGTTCGAGGGCGGGCGTGAACTGCGTCGTGGTGCCGAGGGCTTCGTCCAACTCGCGGTTCTTGGCGGCGATGCGCGCGCACATTTCTTCGCACTTGGGCATGTAGCCGTCGTGAAGTTGGCGGACGCGCGCCATCTCCGCGTCGCTCAGTTTGAACTCGGCGCGCAACCAGGCGAGTTCGTCGGTGGAATCGGAACTCTTTCCGACGCGGACGCGTGCCGCTGCGAAGTAGCACACGACGAAGATCGCCGCCGCGCTCGCGACCACGCCCACCAGGATGAAAAGGGAACGGCGCATGGCTCAGTGTCCTTTCTGAAACGGGTCCACGGACGTGACGTAGCGGACGCGGGCGGAATCCCTCGCGCTGGCCGCGTTGGAAAACGTGCCGAGCGCCACACCGAGAATCATCACGACCGCGAGTCCGCCGACCGCGAGGCGCGGGCGCAAGAACCACGCGGCGGCAACTTCCAGCCACGGACGTTGCGGTCGCGCTTCCGCGCGTTCGATGCGCCGCCACACGTTTCGCTCGAAGCCCGGCGGCAGTCCCGGCATCGCGCGCGTCTCGCGCAGCAAGGCGCGGAGCTTCGCGTCTTCGGATGGATTGATTTCGTCATTCATAACAAGTCAGGGCGGCGGATTTTGGCCCGCCGCCCGAAGGATGCTCGCAGTTTTCTCCCACGGCAAACCTCGCGATTAGCAGCACGGCATCTTGCAGGTGCCGACCGTCTTGCAGCAGGGCATCGCGCACTCGCCCTTCTTCATGGTCTTGCAGCCGGCCATCTCGGAACTCGCCGCGACGGACGACCGGGGCGCGGACGCCAGCGCCTTCGGGCTGCCGATCAATCCCCGGCTCTCGCGCACGAGGTCGCGGTCGTTCGCCACGCCCGCGACGCGCGTCGGCAACGCCGCGCCGGCCTTGTGCTGGAACAAGTCCGCACGGTCGAGACGGTTTTCGGTCACGCCTGCCACGGTGCGGGTTTGATTCTCTTGGGCACGCGGCGACAGGAACACGTCAGCGGCTTGGAGCGAGGTGTTGAACGCAGCGACCACCACGGCCACCGCCAGGGTCAGGAACAGTTTCGTTGTCTTCATAATTTTGCTTCTTTCGGTTTTCTTTGGGCGGCGAACCATTCGCCGTCATGCAGGGCTTACGCCGCCACCGCCACAACCACTCAAAGTTTTTTACCTCTATGATTTCACGCATCCTCGAATTCTCCCTGCGCCAGCGTGCGCTCGTCTTGTTCGCGACCGGCGCGCTGCTCGCGGCGGGCGTTTGGTCCGCGATTCATCTGCCGATTGACGCGGTGCCGGACATCACGGGCGTGCAGGTGCAGATCAACACCGAAGTCCCGGCGCTCGCCGCCGATGAATCGGAGAAGCTCGTCACGCAGCCGATTGAAATCGAGCTTGCCGGTCTGCCCGGCGTGGAAGAGATGCGCTCGCTGACCAAGTTCGGCCTCTCGCAAGTGACGCTGCAATTCAAGGACGGCACCGACATTTACCGCGCGCGCCAACTTGTAACCGAGCGGTTGCAAGGCATCGCCGACCGCCTGCCGTCCGGCGCGTCGTTCAAGCTCGCGCCCATCAGCACCGGGCTGGGCGAGATTTTCTATTACAGCGTCGGCTACCGCGTGGACACCACGAACAAGCCCGCCGGCGAGCGCGAGCAACTCATCGAGCTGAACCAGATTCAGGAATACGTCATCAAGCCGCTGCTCCGCACGGTGCCGGGCATCGCGGAGATCAACCAGAGCGGCGGCTTTGAGAAACAGTTCGTCATCCAGCCACGGGCCGGCGCGCTGGTGGACGTGAACATGACCTTCAGCGAACTTGCCGCGCTCGTCGCGCAGAACGTCGAGAACGCGGGCGGCGGCATCGTCAATCGCGGCGCGGAACAGCTCACCATTCGCGCCGTCAGCCGCGTGCAGAACGCCGAGGACATCGCGGAACTGCCGCTGAAATTCGCGGGTGGCGTCAAGCCGCTGCTCGTGCGCGATGTGGCCGATGTAAAGATCGGCACGCAGTTCCGCACGGGAGCGGCGACGTTGAACGGCCGGGAAACCGTCATCGGCACCACGATGATGCTCGCGGGTTCCAACAGCCGCGAAGTCTCGGCGCGCGTGAAGAAGCGGCTGGCGGACATTCAGACCAAGCTGCCCGACGGCGTGGAAATCCAGACCGAATACGACCGCTCGGAACTGGTGGGCCGCACCATCGGCACGGTGGAGAAAAACCTGTTCGAGGGCGCGGCGCTGGTCGTGGTGGTGCTGCTGCTTCTGCTCGGCAACTGGCGCGCGGCCCTTATCGTGGCGTGCGCCATTCCGCTCGCGTTCCTGTTCGCGCTCACCGGCATGGCGCGCTTCGGCATTTCGGGAAACCTGATGAGCCTCGGAGCCATCGACTTCGGACTCATCATTGATGGCGCGGTGGTCATCGTGGAGAACATCGTGCGCCGCCTGGGGCAGAGGCAGCATGAACTCGGTCGCGCGCTCACCGCCGAGGAGCGCGCCCATGTCGTGCTTGCGGCGAGCAAGCAGGTCGGCTCGCCGATGTTCTTCGGCGTACTCATCATCACCGTGGTCTATGTGCCGATCCTCGCGCTCACCGGCATCGAGGGGAAAATGTTTCACCCGATGGCGCTGACCGTGATGCTCGCGCTGGGCGGCGCGCTGGTGCTGGCGCTGACGCTCATGCCGGCGTTGTGTTCGCTGGTGTTGGGGAGGGAAGTTCTTGGCAAAGGAGTCGCGTCCATTCCCCCTCACCCCGGCCCTCTCCCCAGGGGAGAAGGAGAAACTTCGTCCGCTTCTCGAACTGACGAGAGCGCCCGGTTGGCCGAGCGACTGGATGCGTCACTCCCTCTCCCAGCGGGAGAGGGCCGGGGTGAGGGGGAACGGGCTAACCGAACTCCCAACGCCTTCGAGCACGGCGACAATCGCCTCATCCGCTTCGCCAAAAAACTTTACGCGCCCGCGCTCGACGCCGCGCTGCGTTTCCGTTGGCTCGTTGTTGCGGGCGCGCTCGTGTTGCTCGCGGGGACGGGCTGGCTTTACACGAAGCTCGGCGCGGAGTTTGTGCCCACGCTCGACGAAGGTTCCATCACCGCCATGCTCTATAAACCCGTGGGCATGAGCGTCGAGGAATCGGTGAAGACGGACATCGAGGTGGAGAAGAAACTTCTCCGCGACTTCCCGGAAATCACCCGCATCTTCTCGCGCATCGGCACGAGCGAGATTGCCACCGACCCCATGCCGCCGAACGAGAGCGACGTGTACATCACCTACAAGCCGCTCCGCGACTGGCCGCGCACGGCGGGACGCCCGCGCGACAAGGCGGAATTGCGCAAGCAGGTCGAGGCGTCGCTCAAGCAGATCAACACCAACTACAGCCTGCTCTTCGCGCAACCCATTGAGATGCGTTTCAACGAAATGCTCGAAGGCACCAAGGCGGAACTGGCCGTGAAGATTTTTGGCACTGATTACGACGTGCTGGAACCGCTCGCCGAACAGGTGAAGGGCATCCTCGAAAAGACGCCCGGCGTCGCCCAAGTGGAATATGAGACGGAGGGCCGCACGCCGCAGTTGCAGATGAACGTGAAGCGCGACGTGCTGCGCCGGCACAATCTGCAAGCCGGCGAAGTGAACCGCGCCGTGAG
>JAYVWQ010000042.1:0-20146 GCA_043785945.1 Akkermansia sp. | reverse complement strand
CCCAAGCTCATTTGAAACGTCGGAACTATAGGCGCACCCTCCGCTCCGTCAAACCACAATCAGGCCGGGGCAAAGCTCAAGTGCAGCATTGAAGGAGGGCGGCGATGCGTGTAGGAATCCAACCGCATCCAATCGAATGAACGCGAAACCCAAAACACTTGTGCGCCTGTCACTTCTCCTGCTGCCGGCCCTCGCCGCCGCGACGCTCAGTTGCTCGACCACGCGGCCCCGCTCCCCAGCCACGACGCAGGCGCAGTGCGAACAATGGCGCGCGGACCATCGCATCATCGATCTGCACCAGCACCTCAACGGCACCACGCAGCATCTGACCCGCGCTGTGCGCATCATGGACCGCGTGGGCGTGGGCGTGGCGGTGAACCTGAGCGGTGGCTTCGTCACGCGAGGCACCAACGCGCAGTCGCCCTTCGAGCGAATTAAAGGCCTGACGGACAGCCTGTTTCCCGGGCGCATCGTTCATTATATGAATTTGGATTTTGCGGACTGGAACGAGCCGGATTTTTCCGCGCGCGCCGTGCAGCAGATTGAGGTAGGACGACGGCTCGGGGCGGCCGGCTTGAAGGAATTCAAACGGCTCGGCCTGAACCTCAGAGACAGCGCGGGCAAGTTGATTCCCATCGATGACCCGAAGCTGGACGCGATGTGGAAGCGCTGTGGCGAACTCGGGATGCCGGTGTCCATTCACGTCGCCGATCCGCGCGCCTTCTGGCAACCCTACGACGCCCACAACGAGCGCTGGAAGGAACTGGGCGACCATAAGAACTGGTGGTTCGGAGACACGAACAAATACCCGCAACGCATGGAACTGCTGGAGGCGCTCAACCGCGTCATCGCGCGCCATCCGAAGACGACCTTCGTGTGCGTCCACTTCGCGAACAATGCTGAGGAACTGGAGTGGGTGGATGCGGCGCTCGACAAATATCCAAACATGATGGCCGACCTCGCGGCACGCATCCCAGAGATTGGCCGGCATGATCCGGTGAAGGTGCGCGCCCTCTTCACCAAGCACCAGGACCGGATTTTGTTCGCCACAGACTTTCAGGTGTACGACCGGCTCATTCTTGGCTCCAGCGGCAACGAGCCACCGCCCACCGATGACGACGCGGCGGAGTTCTTCGCCAAAGAATGGCGCTGGCTGGAGACGAACGACCGCAACTTCCCGCACATGACGCCCATTCAAGGCGACTGGACGATCAGCGGCATCGGGCTGCCTGCGAACGTGCTGCGGAAAATCTATTTCGACAATGCCCGCAAGCTGCTGGCCCGTTCGCTGCCCACACCCGTGCTAAAGGCACGGCGCGTGGAACGCGACTTCCAACCCGATGGTGACGTGTCCCAACGCACATGGCAAAGCGCCACGCCCGTGACGCTCGAATACGAATCGCGCACCAGCGCTGCGCGCCCGGAGATGGCGACCACGGTGCGTGCATTGTGGTCGGAAAAATTCCTGTATCTCGCCTACGATTGTCCCTTCACGAGTCTGTCCGTGTATCAGCCTGCGCAGACGAAAGAGCGTTTCGGCCTGTGGGAGCGCGATGTGGTGGAAGCCTTCATCGCGCCGGATGCCAGGGATGTTCGCCATTACACCGAATATGAAGTGTCGCCCACCAACGAGCGGCTCGACGTGAAGATTCCCGAAAAGGATTTCGCCTGGAGCAGCGGCTTTGAATCCGCGACGCACGTTGACGAGAAAGCGAAACGCTGGACGGCGGAACTGCGCATCCCGCTTTCCGCCCTCGGTGGGGTAAAACCAAGGCCAGGCGTGGCATGGCGGATCAACCTGTATCGCTGCGACTATGCGAACAATGCGTTCCTCGCCTTCAATCCCGCGCTGACCGGAACCTTCCACACGCCGGAGCGGTTCGGGATTTTGGAATTCACTCCGTAATGCCGCGGTGGAACGTTCCGGGCGCAACTCAGGCCCGCTCCGTCTTCCGCAATTCCGTCTTCAGGATTTTCCCCGTCGCATTGCGCGGCAGCGCGGTCAGGACGGTGACGTGCTTGGGCACCTTGTAGTCGGCCAATCGTTCGCGGATGAAGTGCAGCAATGCCGTTTCGTCGAGCGTCACGCCATCTTTGGCCGAGACAAACGCCACGGGGTGTTCGCCGCGCCGCGCGTCGGGCACGCCGATCACCGCCGCCTCCTGCACGCCGGGGAACTGGTAAATCACCTCCTCGATCTCGCGCGGATAAACATTGATGCCGTTGACCAGGAGCATGTCCTTCTTGCGATCCGTGATGAAAAAATAGCCGTCGGCATCGCGATGGCCCAGGTCGCCCGTGAGCAGCCAGCCGTCGCGGATGGCCTTCGCGGTTTCCTCCGGCTGCTTCCAATAGCCGAGCATGACGTTCGAGCCGCGCACGCAGATTTCACCGGTCAAACCATCCGCCAGCACCGCGCCCGCGTCGTCCTGCACCGTGACTTCGACCTCCGGGATCGCCACGCCGATGGAGCCGTGTTTCCAGGGGCCGCAGATGGGATTGAGCGCCACCACCGGGCTGGCCTCGCTCAAGCCGTAACCCTCGATCAAGGGCACGGGCATATGGGCGATGAACTCCTTCAAAATCTCCGCCGGCAGCGGAGCGCCGCCGCTGATGCAGAGGCGCAACGGAAAATCTTTCGGCACTTCAGCATGAGTCAGGGCGCGGAAAAATTGCGGCACGGCCGGCAGGATGGTCGCGCCGCGCTGATAAATTTCGGCGACGACGTTCTTGGGCGGATGGACCGACTTGATCAGGAGCATGGAGCCGCCCACGAAGAGCGGGAGCAACATCCCCACCGTCATCATGAAGCTGTGAAACATCGGCAGCAGCACCACGAAGCGGTCGTGGTCCACGGCAGCGAGCATCTGGCGGCAACTCTCCACGTTGGCCAGCAGGTTGCCGTGCGAGAGCATCGCGCCTTTCGGATGGCCCGTGGTGCCGGAGGTGTAGATGAGGACGGCGAGAGAAGAGGGTGAACGCGGAGCGCGGAGTGCGGAGTGCGGAACGGGGGCAGTTCCAGTTTGGAATTCTTCGGCGTGGAGGAAGCGCAACTGCGGCATTGTGCCCGCGAGTTTGGCCGCGCCTTCGGTCATGCTTTCGTCGGTGATGATCACGGTGATTCCAGCGTCGCCGAGGATGAACGTCACTTCATCGGGCTTGAGAAAATTATTCACCGGCACGACCACACCACCGGCCAGCAGCACGCCGAAGAAGGCGGGGATGAACTCCGGGCAGTTCTTCATCC
The DNA here is from genome assembly GCA_043785945.1 of Akkermansia sp. Classification (GTDB taxonomy): domain Bacteria; phylum Verrucomicrobiota; class Verrucomicrobiia; order Limisphaerales; family SIBH01; genus JANNGC01. The sequence goes on along the minus strand of JAYVWQ010000042.1, from coordinate 16,899 downwards.
AGAGTGCCACCCGGTCGCCAGGTTGCACGCCGCAATCCATCGTCAAATGCGCCGCCATAAGCGAGGCGCGCTGGCGGAGTTGGTCATAGGAAATTTCTTCGTGCCCCCAGAACACCGCCGTCTTGGTGGCATGGCGTTCCGCCGAGTCGAGAAAGGTGCGGGCCAGGTTCATTGGTGTGAGGGGATTGAACCGCTCCGACGGGAAGAGCGTCAAGCCAGCGTGTGGGCGGGGGCCATGTGGGTCAGGCTGGAAGCCTGACCCACGTCCACTTGACCTCGACACGCATTTTCCCCGCTCCACAGTGGAATTCCTCCCAGACCCCCCGCATAGTCCGCACCGTGATCGACACGGACGAAAAATTAAGCGCTCTTTTGCCAGCCCTGCGCGCCGCGCCTTGGATCGCTTTGGACACCGAGGCGGACAGCTTGCACGCCTACCCGGAGAAGCTTTGCCTGCTGCAAATCAGCGGCGAAGGCGTGGAGGCGCTCGTCGATCCGCTCACCTCGATCAACGTCAAACCACTGCTGGAGATTCTCGGCACGCACGAGCTGATCATGCACGGTTCGGACTACGACCTGCGCCTGTTCCGCAAGACTTACGATTTCACGCCCCAGGCCATTTTTGACACCATGCTGGCGGCCCGACTGCTGGGCTACCGGGAATTTGGCCTCGGCAACCTGGTGCAAAAATGCCTCGACGTGAAGCTGGAGAAAGGCCCGCAGAAAGCCGACTGGGCCCGCCGCCCGCTCACCGTCCGCATGGAGGAATACGCGCACAACGACACGCGTTTCCTCAAGGCACTCTCGGATATTTTGCGCCGCGAACTGGAGGAGAAAGGCCGGCTCGCCTGGCACGCGGAATCTTGCCGTCGTTTGATCGAGGAATGTTCCGTGGTGCGGACGCCCGACCCCGATTTGGTCTGGCGCGTGAAGGGCAGCGCGCTCCTTGGTCCGAACACGCTCGCCGTGCTGCGCGAGATCTGGCACTGGCGCGAGAAGGAAGCCATCGCCGCCAACCGCCCGCCCTATTTCATCCTCACACCCGACGTGATGATCGAGATGGCCATCACTGCCGCCGAGGGCACGCCCGTCGAGCCGTTGATCCCGGTGCGCTTTTCGCCGCGCCGTTTCTCCACGCTGGTCAAGTCCGTCCACCGTGGCGTGACCCGCCCGGACAAGCCGCACATCCACCGCCCGGAGCATTACCGCCAGACGATGGAGGAGAAGCGCCGCTATCACGAACTGGAGAAGAAGCGCAACCGCAACGCCGACGACCTGGGCATCGACCCCACCATCATCGCCAGCCGCGCCGACCTCGTACAGCTCGCGCGCGTGGACGAGCCGTATGACGGCCTGATGGAATGGCAACGCGGGCTGCTGAAGTAAAAAATCTTCCAAACGCGCGGCTCAGAAATCTGAGGTCACGCGATAGAAGCGCAGGGCTGAATTCATGGCGTTCGTCCGCGTCACCACACCGCTCGCGCCCAGCGGGCCGGTGGATTCTTGGAATTCCCACCACGAAAAATTAGCCGACCGTTCGATGCGATAGTTCACGCCCGCCTCGCCGCTGAAGGAGAGAATGACCGTCGCTCCGCTCCGGCGCACGGAGAGCGGTGCGGCCATACCACCCACCTCGAAGGCTCCGACATCCGCCGCCGGCCCGGACGGGCGCAGCACACCACGCTGATCGGTCGGCGGCGCACCGGCGGCGGGCACGAGATCGATGCCGGGACTGATCGGCAGCAGGGCCATGGTCGGCGTGGGTCCGCCGTTGCTCGCCAAGGATACAAGTTTGGGATCAGTGAAGTTGAAGCTGGAACCGCCGCTGAAATTGGCCGTGCCATCCGAGCTGAGGTTGTAGCCGCCGTCGATCAGAGCGCCCTAGGCATTGTTGCTCACGCCGGCCAGAATCGAACTGCGCAGGGTGAACGTGCCGTTGGTTACCGCCGTGTTTGCGCCCAGGGCAAGTCCTCCAGCAAATCCGGCAAATCCACCGCCACCTTGCGCGAAGTTGGTTGCGACCGTGACATGGAGCAGCAAGCTCGTTCCGCCATCCTGAAAAATACCCCCGCCATAAGCGTTGCCTGCACGCAAGGGCGCCACGTCGCCTGCACCACCACGATTGCCGCCAATGCTGGTGTTGGCCGTAAGCGTGCAATTGGTGGCGAAACAAGTTCCGCTGCTGTAGATGCCACCGCCCAAGGCGTCGGCCCCTGCGAAGCCGGCACCACCTCCGGCACTTCGACCCAGACCACCGCTGACCAAGTTTTGATCGAGCGTGACTCCGGTCATGGCCAGTTGCCCCGTGTTGTAAATACCGCCGCCGTATCCGCGCGCGGCCGTGGTGCCGCCGCCCGCCGTGGCAGCGTTGCCCGAAATCCGCGACGTCTTCACCCGCAGTGTTCCGGCGTTGTAAATCGCTCCACCTTGGGCCGAGCTGGGAAGGTTGTTCCGCGCATAGCCGCCCGTCGCCGCGTTCGTGAGCAGTTGCACATGGTCGAGCGTCACCGTGCCGCTCTGGATGTAAATCGCGCCGCCGAAAACTCCGGCGGCGGATTGTGAGCCGCCGGTATCGCTGGGGCTCGTGGCGCTGTTGGCAGAGAAAGTTGTGGCCGAAATCGTTGCCAGGGTGTCCGCCAGATAAAGCGCCCCGCCCGCACAAAGGCCGGCGGGATTGCTGCTCAACGCGCAGAAGACGGTGTTGGAAGTGAACGCACAGTTCACCAGCGAGAGCGAGCCACCCGTGCTGTGAATGGCTCCGCCGCGCGCCTGGCCCCCGCCGCCAAACGGACTCGAAGCCAGATTGTTCACGAAGAGGCATTGGCTGAAATCCAAGTAACCCGCCGCGTTATAGACCGCCCCGCCATGTGCGGGTTCGCCGGAAACCAGATGGTTGCTCAACACGCACGAGACGAGTCGCACCGTCCCGCCCAGGTTCCGCACCGCCGCGCCGCCATTGGTCGCGTTCCCTCCGTTGGCCAGAAACAAATTGGTCGCCTGAAAAACCACGCCCGTGTTCACGGTGAACAAACGCACCACGCCCGCGCCGCTGATGACCACATTTTGACCCGCTGCATCCAGCGTGACGTCCTTGGTCACAGTGAGCGTGTTGGTGAGGGTGATGGTTCCGTTGCAGCAAAACCGGACGTGTCCGCCGATGGCCACGGCATCGCGTAAAGCGGCGTCCGTGCAGACGGTGACGGTGTTGGTCCCGGGACACAGCACGACGAGCGTCGCGACGTGGCTGGTTTCCGAGCGGTATGGATTCGTCACCACCACGCGGCAGTCGCCCGCCTGGCTGGACTGCACATTGTTGAAGCTCAACGTGGCGGCCGTCGCACCACCGAGCACCGCCCCATTGAACAGCCATTGATAGCTCAAAGGAGCACTGCCGATAGCTCCGACATAAAGCGAACCGGACGCACCGGCGTTCACCACCGCGCCCACCGGCTGCACGGTGATGACGGCGGGCCGGACGAAATGGGCGGTCACGATGCGGTTGCTGTTGAGATTGAAGCCGAGGGGATTGGCACTGCCACTCGCGTCACCGCTCCAGTGATCAAAACTCCAGGTGTTCGACGGCGTCGCGGTGAGAGACACCAGGGAGTTGCTCAGATAACTGCCGCCGCTCGGAGACACGGAGCCTGGGCCGGAAACATTCACGGTCAGCGTGTAGCTGGGAATCTGGGCGAAGCTGGCGGTGATAATTTTGTCCGCGTCCATCGTGACATTCAGCGGATTGAGCGAGCCGCTGGCGTCGCCACTCCAAGTGGTGAAGGCCCATCCATTGGCGGGCAGCGCCGTGATCGTCACGACCACGCCATTCGGGTAGGCGCTGTTCGTTGGGTTGCGGCTGACCGTGCCGCTCCCATTGGTGTTGATGGTCAGGGTGTGCGTCGCCGCCGAGGCGAGCTGACAAATGAGCATTGAGCAAAGCACCCAGAAAAGCCGGAGAGATGTGGCGTTCATAATTGTCGTTGGCGGTGGTTAATCGGTTTGGTTGGTGGCGATACGCTACTCTTGAGCTGGAGGGGGGGGGCAAGAGAAAATCCCAACGGACCGCATTTGTTCGCGCCCGTGAACGAGCAAACTTTCGTTTGAATTCAACGGCTTCACGGACAACTATCCGCCTCCATTTTGTAGTCGTGGCCCAACCGGCTGCGGCTGCCGCATCGACATGAAACGAACACAACATTGCAACGAATTGCGCCCGCAGCACGCGGGACAAACTGTGACCCTGGCCGGCTGGGTCCATTCCCGCCGCGACCTCGGCGGCGTCCTCTTCATCGACCTGCGCGACCGCGAGGGGCGCACGCAGATGGTGCTCGATCCCGCTGATCTCGCGAAGGAAGTGTTCGACACCGCCACCAAACTGCACGCCGAGTCGGTGATCGAAATCACCGGCCAGGTGCGCGCGCGACCGAGCGGCACGAACAACGACAAGATCGCCACCGGCCAGGTCGAAGTGCTGGTGAAGGAACTCGTGGTGTTGAATCACGCGGAACCGTTGCCATTCCAAATCGACGATCCCGAAGCCGCCGCGAAGGTGAACGAGGAGACGCGGTTGAAATATCGCTACCTTGATCTGCGCCGCCCGGAGATGGCGCGCAACCTGCGCGTCCGCTCCAAGGTCGCCACGGCCACGCGCGTGTTCATGGACGAGCAGGGCTTCCTCGAAGTCGAGACGCCCACGCTGTTCAAGAGCACGCCGGAAGGCGCCCGAGAATTTCTCGTCCCGAACCGCCGCGAGCCGGGCACCTTTTACGCGCTGCCGCAGTCGCCGCAGCAGTTCAAACAGATTCTCATGGTCGCCGGCATCGAGCGTTACTTCCAACTCGCGCGCTGCTATCGCGACGAGGACTTGCGCGCGGACCGCCAGCCCGAGTTCACACAGGTCGATATCGAGATGAGCTTCATTGACCGCGAGGACATCTACGCGCTGATCGAAGGCTTGTTGAAGCGCGTCTGGAAGACGGCCTTGAACATCGACATCCCGACGCCGTTCAAGCGCATCTCGTTCGAGGAAGCGCTGAACCGCTGGGGCATCGACAAGCCCGACACGCGCTTCGGCATGGAACTCGTGGACTTCACGGACGACTTCCGCGCGAGCACGTTCAAAGTGTTCTCGGGCGCCGTCGCGAACGGCGGCGTGGTCAAGGCCATGAACGTCAAGGGACTGGCCTGCGCCACCCAGGGCCAGATCGAGACGATGACGGAATACGCCAAGAGTTTTGGCGCGAAGGGACTCGCCTTCATCAAGGTCGAAGGCGGCGAATGGAAATCGCCCATCGTCAAATTTTTCACCGAGACCGAGAAGGCCGCGCTCACGAGCAAGCTCGCCATCGAGGAAGGCGACTTGATTCTTTTTGCCGCCGACCAGTGGCTCAATGCCTGCGAAATCCTCGGCAAGATCCGCCTCTACTGCGCCGACGTGCTCAAAACGCAGGGCAAGCTCACCATCCCGGTCGATCAGTTCAATTTCCTCTGGGTGATTGAATTTCCCTTGCTGGGCTTCGACCGCGAGATGAACCGCTGGTATTCAAGCCATCATCCGTTCACCGCGCCCGTGGCCGATGATATTCCACTGCTCAAGACCGACCCGAAGAAAGTCCGCGGCCAGCACTACGACATCGTGGTCAACGGTGTGGAACTCGGCGGCGGCAGCATCCGCATCCACCAGCCTGACGTGCAGAAGACAATCTTTGAGGAGATCCTCGCCATCTCGCCCGAGGAAACCCAACTGCGCTTCGGCTACATGCTGGAAGCGTTCAAGTATGGTGCTCCCCCGCACGGTGGCATCGCCCTCGGCTTCGACCGGCTCATCGCGATCCTCTGCCACACGCCGAGCATCCGCGACGTGATTGCCTTCCCGAAAACCGCCAAGGGCGTCTGTCTAATGACGGATTCCCCGAGCGCCGTGACCCCGAAGCAACTACGGGATCTTTACATTGAGGTGAAGGCGGCACCGAAGAAGGATTCGTAGCACCGGAGCACAGAGCGGTGTCTATCCCGGGCCTCGCCACCGAAGGCGATGTTCCGGGATTTTTGGTGCCGATGTTGCCGGTCGCTCAAGCAGCTGTACCGGTTGCGTAAACGGGCAGGGTTAAAACCGACGGCACCGCGTATAAATAAAGTGGTGCGCGCCACCGCCCAACGCTAGCTCAACCGCATTGGCATCACGACGTAGAGGAACGGCCCGTTGATCTTGAGCACGCCAGGGCTGAGCTCGTCGATCAACTCGAAGAAAACTTCGTCGTTGGGCAGCGCGTTGAGCGGCTCAATGAGATAGGCCGGATTGAAGGCCACGGCCATTTCCTTGCCCTTGTAGTTGATGGTCATGGTCTCGCGAGCCTCGCCGACGTCGGGGGAGTTGGCGGTGATGGCGAGCGTGTTTTTGCCAAAGGCCATCTTGACCGAGTTCTGCTTGTCGCTGGTCATGATCTCGGCGCGGCGGAGAGCTTGGAGAAATTCTTCACGCGGTAACGCGATGCGTTCCTTGGTCTCGGCGGGGATGACTTGGCGGTAGTTGGGGTAGTTGCCCTCAATAAGCTTGGAAATGATGAGGACACCTGCGCCCTTTTCGTTCTTCAGCGAGAAGGAGGCTTGGTTCTCGGAAAAATTGAGATCGACGTCGCCCTTGTCTTGAAGCAGGCGGCCCAACTCGTTGACCGCTTTGGCGGGGATGATGAATTCGCCCTGGCTCTTCTCGGCAATGTCGGCTTCCTCATCGACGAGGGCGAGGCGACGACCGTCGGTGGCCACCATCGTGATCTTGTGATCTTTGAGGCTGAGGTAGATGCCGTTGAGGACGTAACGCGATTCATCCGAGGAAATGGCGAACGAGGTCTTCTTCAACATGCTGCGGAATTTCTCCTGCGGCACGGTGATGCGCTTGTCTTCCTTGAACTTGGGGAGCGGAGGAAATTCCTCGGCGGCGAGACCGCGAATCTTAAAGAACGAGGAGCCGGCCCGGATGGAGGTGACGTTCTTGTCGTCCGTCTCGATTTCAATCTCTGGACTCGTGAGTTCGCGGATGATGCCAAAGAGTTTCTTGACGGGGATCGTGGTAGCCCCGCCCTGCTTCACAGTGGCCTCCACAGCGCACGAGACCGTCACGTCAAGGTCGGTGGCGGTGAACTCGACGCGGCCCTCCTCAGCGCGCATCAGGACGTTCGAAAGAATAGGCAGCGTCGTGCGTGTGCTGACGACATTCTGGACAGCTTGGAGGCCGTGGAGGATTTGGTCTTTGGCAATGGTCAGATTCATGGCCCGCCTATTGAATGTGTTTTCTTTGTACAGATCAACACAGTATTAAGGGTTGTGGATAAGTGGTACAGGATCACTTTGACCCGCCCATATATGGGGTAGAACACAGCTTTGTGGGGGCGAACAACTTCTCGGGCATCTGTCGAAAGCAAGGGCAAGTCAGGGTTGTTCGTCTTCAGCACAAGTTGTTGGTCAGTCGTTCGAGGGGTTATTGGAGTGCTTATTCAAATGCCCCGGGCGCGTTCGATGATGTAGGGCAGAACTTGTTCGACATGAGTCATTTCTTCGTCGGTCGTGCCGCGTCCGAGTGAAAATCGCACCAGCGCATTGGACTCACTCGCACTGACACCCAAGGCCAGCATGACGTGTGATGGCTCTAAAGATCCAGCCGAGCACGCTGAACCGCTCGATGCGCAAATCCCCTCCAAGTCGAGCGCCGCGAGTAGCGTGATGCTGTCCGCTCCTTCCACGGTGAACGCGATCGTGTTGGCCAGTCGTTGAGTGCGTGAGCCGCGAAAGCAAACCCCTCGGTCCAGCAGGCTGTCGATGAGAGCAAGTAGCCGTTTAGTTTTGGTCAACAGGCCCTCAGATGCAAACACCGGCGTGGGCACAAACCGTTCTGTGGCCTCGGCGAAACCAATGATGGCGGGCAAATTCTCTGTGCCCGCGCGGCGTTCGTTCTCGTGTCCGCCGCCAAAGAGAATAGGGTCCGGCTGCAACGGAGAGCGGATGTAGAGCGCACCCGCTCCTTTGGGTCCGTGAAATTTATGGGCGCAGCAGGAGACCAAATCAGCATGAAATTGATCGACGCCAACGAAAGGCTCCTTCCCAAAGCATTGCACCGCGTCGGTATGAAACAAAACACCCCGCTCCTGGCACAGCATCCCAATTGCTGCGACCGGCTGGAGGGTGCCGATCTCATTGTTGGCCGCCATGACGGACACCAGCGTGGTGTCTGGGCGCAAAGCAGCTCGCACATCCTCCACTTTCACCCGTCCTTCTCGGTCCACGGGCAAATAGGTAACGTCAAAGCCTTCTTCTTTACGCAGGTATTCACAAGGATGCAGCACCGCATGATGCTCAATGCTGGAGGTGATAATATGCCGCCCCTTCTCCCGCCTCAGTCGGGCCGCGCCAAAGATCGCGAGGTTGTTCGCCTCCGTGCCCCCGCTGGTGAAGATCACCTCGCTGGGTTTGCACCGCCACACCTGCGCCACGCGGTCGCGCGCTTCGTCGAGCAGAGAGCGGGCACGGCGTCCGACGTGATGAACGCTCGACGGATTGCCATAGACCTCGCCGAGGTAAGGAAGCATGGCCTCGCGTACCGCCGGATCCAGCGAGGTCGTGGCGTTGTAGTCGAGATAGATGGTTTTCATGGCTATGGCGGAATATTTCCGCCTCGTAAGCAAAGAGTAAGAAGCGCGAATTAGAATTCAAAGAATGGATTGCATCGCGCCGTCAATCCACCAAAACAACATTCGCAAGATGCTACAATACAAACACTTGCAACGAATATAACAATGCCGTTTCTGACACCTTTCCGCCAGGGTCGAAAACACCTAACCGCTGAATTCTTTCGCCAGTCCCGGACCAAAATGTTAATGACTCGGCGATGTTCGTTTATCCAAAACAGTATGACGTGATTGTCGTGGGCGCGGGCCACGCCGGGGTCGAGGCAGCTTTGGCGGCTGCCCGCATGGGATGCCAGACCCTGCTGCTGTCGCTGAACTTGGATACCATCGGGCAAATGTCCTGCAACCCGGCCATCGGTGGTTTGGCCAAGGGTCACTTGGTTCGCGAGATCGACGCTTTAGGCGGGGAAATGGGCAAGGCCACAGACATGACGGGCATTCAGTTTCGGATGCTCAATACCAAACGTGGCCCTTCCGTTTGGGCACCTCGAGCTCAGTGCGACAAGAAGGCCTACCAGTTTCGGATGAAATGGCTGTGCGAACGCCAGGCCAACTTGGATTGCAAACAAGCCCAGACTTCCCAGCTCGTCGTCGAGGACCAGCAAGTCATCGGGGTGGAAACCACCCTTGATGTACGCTACCTCGGTCGGACGGTCGTCATCACCACTGGCACATTCTTGCGTGGGTTGATGCACGTCGGGCAGAACCGCCAGACGGGTGGACGGGCGGGCGAGCCAGCCGCGCAAAACCTCTCCGCCTCCTTACAGGAAGTTGGCATCCAACTCGGTCGTCTCAAAACCGGCACCCCGCCGCGCCTACTCAAGAGCAGCATCGATTTCTCCAAAACCTCGGTCCAGCCCGGTGATGAACCTGTTCCCTACTTTACATACTGGAAAAAAGATTTGTTCCACATGGAACATTCCGGGGCGTCTCCCTACCCACCAGGCTCAGTGCTCGCTCAAATCGGCGGGCAAATGGATTGTTTCCTCACCCACACCACCGACCGGACGGCGGAAATCGTTCGCGCCAACCTCCACAAGTCCGCCATGTATTCGGGAGCCATCGAGGGTGTCGGCCCGCGCTATTGCCCTTCTATCGAGGACAAAATTGTCAAGTTCGCCGAGAAAGAGCAGCATCAAGTGTTCTTGGAGCCGGAGGGCATCGCCACAGAGGAGATCTACGTCAACGGTTTCTCCACCTCCCTCCCATACGAAGTTCAGGTCGATCTCGTCCGCACTATCATCGGATGTGAGCGCGCTGAGATTATGCGTCCGGCATATGCGGTGGAATACGACTTCGCCTTCCCTAATCAGCTCCACCCATCGCTGGAGAGCAAACTGTGCCAACACCTTTTTCTAGCCGGGCAAATCAATGGCACCTCCGGTTACGAGGAAGCAGGCGCGCAGGGACTGATGGCCGGTCTCAATGCCGCTCGACGAGTCCAGCAAAAGCCTCCCATTGTGCTCGGGCGCGACCAGGCTTACATCGGGGTGCTTATCGACGACCTCATTACCAAGGGCACCAACGAGCCTTATCGCATGTTCACCTCCCGCGCTGAGTATCGGCTCCTCCTGCGGCAGGATAATGCCGACCTGCGCCTGAGCGAAGTCGGGCATGAAGTGGGTCTCCTCCCGGAGCGCAACTATCGGGAGTTCACCGCCAAACGGAATGCCATTGCCGGGGAAATCAAACGCCTCGAAACCACCCGTTCGGGCAAGGACACCTTGGCCCAACTCCTCCGCCGTCCCGAAAACACCTACGCCGACCTGCCTGATCGCAATGGCGCTTTGGCTCCCGAGGTGGTGCAGCAAGTGGAAATTGCCCTCAAGTATGAAGGCTACATTGAGCGCCAGCAGATTGATGTTGAACGGGGCAAGACGCTCGAGGCCAAGCAGATTCCTTCCACCTTTGACTATGAACGCGTCACCGGACTGCGCCATGAAGCCCGGCAAAAGCTCCTCTCCATTAAACCTGCCACCATTGCTCAGGCTGCCCGCATTTCGGGCGTGTCCCCGGCGGATATCAGTCTGCTCTTGGTCCACTTGAAACGCGGAGAAGCCCCCGCCCCCATGGCCAACCTATGAGTGGGCTTAAACCCGAACTCCGCCCCCAACAGAGGCCAAGTCAACGGTATTGACACGACTTATGGAGAAGATCACCCTCCAGCATGGCTCGTAAGTTGCGCGTGGAATACCCGGGAGCGATTTATCACATCCTGAATCGCGGCGACCGCCGGGAGCCGATCTTCAAAGACAACCAAGACCGGGATCGTTTCCTCGCCACGTTGGGCGAAGCCTGTGCCAAAACTTCATGGCAGGTTCACGCCTTCTGTCTCCTGCCCAATCATTTTCATCTCGTGGTCGAGACCCCGCAGGCCAATTTGGTCGCAGGCATGAAATGGTTCTTGGGCACGTACACCAGCCGGTTCAACCGCCGGCACAAGGTCTTTGGGCACCTGTTCAGCGGGCGTTACAAGTCGCTCATCGTGGACGGCAGCGGCAATGGATACCTCAAAACCGTCTGCGATTACGTGCATTTGAATCCGGTGCGGGCTGATCTGCTCACGCCCGCCGAGCCGCTCCAGGCCTTTGTCTGGAGCAGTTACCCCCTCTATCTGCAAGCTCCTTCAAGCCGCCCGGAGTGGCTGCGGGTGGACCGTTTGCTTGGCGAATGGGGCGTGGCGGCAGACACGGCGGCCGGGCGGCGGCGCTTTGCCTCGGAAATAGAAGCGCGGCGGCATGGCGAAGCGGACGGGGAATTCAAGCCCGTGCGACGGGGATGGTGCTTGGGAGGGGAGGAATTTCGGCGGGATCTGTTGCAACAAATCGCTGAGCAAGGCACCACGAGCCATTACGGGGAGGAATTGGTGGAATCGGGCGAGGCACGTGCGCAACGGTTGATTGACGCAGCCCTGAGGAAAAAGGGATGGACGGTGGAAGATCTGCAAGCGTCCCCGAAGGGCGACGTCTTCAAGGTGCGACTGGCAGCCACACTGCGGATGCAGACCACGGTGACGGCGGCGTGGATTGCCGAGCATTTGTCCATGGGCACGAGGGGGTACCTCACCCACTTGCTTTACTGGCATGGGCGGCGAGAACGATGAAGTCAAAATATGCCAATACCATTGACTGACCCCTTTAGGTGCCCCGTTTGCATCAATAGATTGCTCCGGGACTGTCCTCGGTGGGTTCCTCAAGGGAGTCGCAGGTGGCGTCAAGGGATTCGTTTGGGACGGTTGGTACGCGCTTGGCTCCCATGTCGCCAACAAATACGTCTTGCCGGCGATAGACCTCGGCTTCGACTTGTACTCCGTCGCCACCGGCACAATGAAGATAGAGGATGTGGCGGAGACCGTAAGGGCACGCGTGAAGGAGGAGTTCCCCGTCGCTGAGGCGCTTGGCAGCTACATTCTGAGTCATTTGGGAACTACCAACGAGGACTTCCAAACTTTGACCAAGGGCTTTTTGGACACCGGGGCAAAGACATTTTCCGCCGACCTACGCAAGCAGAGCGACTCGGTGCAGCAGGCACTCGCGGCTGGCTCAACACTTTTGAAACAATTGTGGAACGATTTGGAAAATGGATGCCCCGAACGTCGCGCTCAAATCATCGGCCGGGCGACTTTTGAAGTCATCAGTCTTTACGCAGCATTTGCAAAGGTGGGACAGGTGGCTCGTGCCGGCGAGCTTTCAAAAATGACGGAGGCAGAAATGCTTGCGAAAATGGCGCAGCAAAGCACGCTTCCAGAAGCCCGCCAAGCAGCGGGCGCGCTTTTGGCACAGAGAGCGGGTGGTGCTGGCCTTTGGGTCACGATTGAGGAAGTTGTCGGACATCCGAGCGTGATAAAGCAATTGACGCCGAATGCGTGTGGCCCAGCCTGTGCGCAAATGGTTCTGAAAGACTTAGGTATTCAGGTTTCACAAAGCAGTCTCGCTTTGACGTACGGAAAGAGAATCCGGCTTAATCATGCAACAGGAATGCCGTGGGGGTTGGCTTCGACTGACTTGGAGTTGTGTAATGCGCTCAAAGCGTTTGCCCCAAGTCGTAACTGGGTCACTAGATTTGCGGAACCTTCCAATCAAGCTGTCCGGATGCGAGAATGGTCAAGCCACGGAACGTGGATCGCCATGATGCGGCAGCCGAGAGAAGTTGCTCATTGGCTGGTTGTAGACGGGATCGATGGGGTTGGAAGAATCATAATTCGTGACCCCGGCGGGCTTGGCAGTCGGTATTTCATGACTCAACACGAGTTCATAAAGTATTGGAATGGAATCGCGGTGCGTTCGCTATGAATACCATAATCGAAAGCGTTGTCCTGGAAAAGGTTCAACAGGGCAGACGTCAATATCAGGTCGTTCTGTCAAGTTGCGGAGCACCTAAAACATACACATTCACTGTTCCTGGGCAGGATGATAGCGATCTGGAGTGGGAGGCCGGATTTTCCGCAGACTTTTTATTAGGTAGAGTATCAACCGGGGTTAAAATTATGACCATTGTCTGCGAGTTCGACCACGGCAAGAAGTTTTCATTTCCGTTGGAAATCACCTCGGAAGCCCTCTAAGCATGGTCTATTCGCCATGAATGCCATTCTTAAAAGTATTGTCAAAAAAGATGAGGTATCTGCCAAAGCTTACACGATTCACGTGGAAGTGGATGGGATCGAGAAGCGGTACGATATTACAGTTAATGATAGTGAAGATGGATGCTTTCCAGACAGCAATTTTTGGGGGGAATTTATGAAAGGCAGGTATAAGGTCGGTCTTGCGATTCTGGAGGTGCTTGCAAGGCATCATCTGGGAGAAAAGCTCTCTCTACCACAGAGGTTTTCTAGCGAAACATCACACGATGTCTAATCCGATGATTTTTTCCGTAAGTCTGATGAGGAGAAAAGGGGTCAGTATGAAGATGGTTTATTTGTTACGACCGCAACCGTCAAAAGGCTTTCTCACGACCAGGGGGCGCAATTGAATTCCAAACCGCAGTTGGGAGTTGGAACAGTTCCCATGGGAACAACCGGAGTGAAACTCCCTTTCGGCGGTCGTGCCTCTTCAAATCCAACCCAGGTGCGAACGGTTTCTCTCCCACGCCTCCTGCTTGTCTTCGTCATTGTTGAGCTGGCCCTGTTGATTTTTCTGCTGTGAAAGGTAACGACACAGCACTCATCGGACGCCGCCTCGTCGTCGGGCTGGCGACCTTGCTCTGGACATCGGCGGCGTGCTGGTTCCTGGTTCCGCATCTGTTTCGGCCAGCGGTGACGGACACACTGGATCTGCTGGCCAACTTCGTCTTCGTTCTTTTGATGTTTACCGGCAGTTTCAACTTCACCCTCTACGTTGTGGGGTTTATTTGCCGGAACGCACATCCACGAGCAGAAGACCTCCAAGCAGTGGCGACCAAGACTGCGATTGTGATGCCAGTCTATAACGAGGACATGGATCGCATTTTTCTCGGCCTGCAACAGACCTGGCTGAGTGCGAAGCAAGCAGGACTGTAAAGGGGTCATAAAGGGGTCAGTCAATGGTATTGACATATTCTCGACTTCCTTGCTCTCGCCGGCCATGCCAGTAGAGCAAGTGGCTGAGGTGCCAGGCTGTGCCCATGTCTGCGGCGCGGCTGCTCGCCCCGGCCGATTCGTTGCGGCGCCAAATCCAGCGCGAGACGGGCGAGGTGCGTTTCAACTCGCCGATCAACAAAATCCCGGCCTCGGAATATCACGAGCAAGCCCAGGATTGGGCCGGTGAGTGGCGATGATCGGTGATAAGACGAATGGGCAGAATTCGCCGGTTGAACCGGTCGTTGCCTCGGCGGCTGAAGGGTAGTTGTGACCGCACCCCCTCTTGGAAAGCGTCCAGAGGAGCGGGGAGGGCATTCTACGACCTGGGTGAAGAAGAAGAACGAAAACGGATCGTTTCCCGTTTGGTCTCAAGGGCTGGTTATCGTTCCAGCCCAAAACAAGTGCCATAGTGCCAGATCGTGGAGTGAATGTGTGCCAGTGGAGCATTGTTCTGGGCCATGCTGGCGCAATTGTTGCCCGGCGTTCATCTCGGAGTATTCACTAACTTCTACAATTACAGTGTGTTACTGGCATTTGCAGTCATAGGTACCGCCTCTGCTCTACTGCCCTTGCGGTAGAAGGCCACAGGCAAGTGGCACCCCGCATTAGATTTTATGGCAAAAGTATTGGGCATTGATTTGGGAACCACGAACTCGTGCATGTCCGTCATGGAAGGCGGCGAGCCGGTCGTGTTGGAAAATTCCGAGGGCAAACGCACCACGCCGTCCGTGGTGGCGTTCAGCAAGTCCGGCGAGCGACTGGTCGGCGAGGCCGCCAAGCGCCAAGCCGTGACCAACTCCCGCAACACGGTCTATTCCATCAAGCGCTTCATGGGCCGCAAGTTTGATGAAGTGCAGGAAGAGATTAAGCGGGTGCCTTACAAAGTGGTGCGCGCCTCGAACGGCGACGTGGCCGTGGAAGTCGAGACGGAAGGCAAGACTCAGCAGTTCAGCCCGCCGGAAATTTCGGCGATGATTCTCACCAAGCTGAAAGCCGACGCCGAAATGCGCTTGGGCGAAAAGATTACCCAGGCCGTCATCACGGTCCCCGCTTACTTCAACGACACCCAGCGTCAGGCCACCAAGGACGCCGGTCGCATCGCGGGACTCGAAGTGCTCCGTATCATCAACGAACCCACCGCCGCCTCGCTCGCCTACGGTCTCGACAAGAAGAAGGACGAGGAGATCGCGGTCTATGACCTCGGCGGCGGCACGTTTGATATTTCCGTTTTGGAAATTGGCGAAGGCGTCTTCGAGGTGAAGGCGACGAACGGGGACACGCATCTGGGCGGCGACGACTGGGACAATCGCATCATGGATTGGATCCTCGACGAATTTAAGAAGGAGCAGGGCATGGATTTGCGCAAGCAGCCGGACGCCTTGCAGCGCATCAAGGAAGAAGCCGAGAAGGCGAAGATCGCCCTTTCCAGCGCGCAGCAATACGACATCAACCTGCCCTTCATCACGGCGGACGCGGGCGGCCCGAAGCACATCAGCTCCAAGCTGACGCGTGCCAAGATGGAACAGCTCTGCGATGATCTGTTCGAGCGCACCATGGCTCCGGTGGTGAACTGCTTGAAGGACGCCGGCCTCGGCGTGGACAAGATTGATGAACTCGTGCTGGTCGGCGGCATGACCCGTATGCCGCGCGTCGTCGAGACGGCGCACAAGCTGGTCAACAAGCCGCCGCATCAAGGTGTGAACCCGGATGAAGTCGTGGCCATCGGCGCGGCCATCCAGGGCGGCGTGCTCAAGGGCGAAGTCAAAGACGTGCTCCTGCTCGACGTGACGCCGCTGTCGCTGGGCATCGAAACTTTGGGCGGAGTGTTCACCAAGCTCATTGAGCGCAACACCACCATCCCGACGCGCAAGTCGGAAATTTTTTCCACGGCGAGCGACAATCAGCCAGGCGTGGAGATTCATGTCTTGCAGGGCGAGCGCCAGTTCTCCCGCGACAACAAGACGATTGGCAAATTCCAGCTCACGGATGTACCCCCCGCCCCGCGCGGCACGCCGCAGATCGAAGTGACCTTCGACATCGACGCCAACGGCATCCTGCATGTCAGCGCCAAGGATCTGGGCACCGGCAAGGAGCAGAAGATCACCATCACCGCCAGCAGCGGTCTCTCGAAGGACGAGATCGAGAAGATGAAGAAGGACGCCGAGCTGCACGCCGATGAAGACAAGCAGCGCCGCGAAGAAATCGAAACGCGCAACGAGGCGGACAGCCTGGTCTATCGCTCCGAGAAGATGCTCAAGGACAACGCCGATAAAATTTCCGGTGACGCCAAGAGCAAGCTGGAGCAGGCCGTCACGGACGCGAAGGAAGCCCTCAAGGGCAACGATGCCGCCGCCATCAAAGCCGCGAGCGAGAAACTCAATGAAGCCTCGCAGGCGGTCTCAGCCGACATCTACAAAGCCGCAGCGGAGAAGGCCAAAGCCGGTCCGCAAGCCGGCGGCACGGAAACCGGTTCGACCAGCGAGCCGAAGGGTGACGCCAAGAAAGACGAAGGCGTGATCGATGCTGAGGTCGTGGACGAGAAGAAGTAATTTCAGCGCTGCGGCGGCCTGTGCCGCAGCACTTTTAATTTTCCCGTCCGCTCGTGCGGCGGGACATGCTTCCAGCAAAAGAACGATGAAAAAACAAGCGGTCAAACAGAAAGGCCCG
>JAYVWQ010000041.1:0-6021 GCA_043785945.1 Akkermansia sp. | reverse complement strand
GGCCGGCTTCGATCTGCTCGGTCTTGGTGCTTTTATTCATGGGCGCTTTGCAATTAGCGCCCCGCCTCCAAGGTGTCCATCAAACCGGGTGAAGCCCAGGTGTCGATTCGTTGCTTTAGTGCGTCAGATTTTCATCGAACGCCGCGCGCGCGGGCACGCCGGGCTTCTTCAACTCGACGACCAGCAGCAGCAGCAGCAGCAGCAGCCCGATGAGCAGGGCTTCCTGCTCTCAGTTTATTTGTGACCACACCCGCTTTGGGGTTGCAAGCGAGGGAAAAGCCGATCCTTCGTAGGCCTTTGTCGGAAGTGAATACCCAGTGTCGGCGGCTAACAGCGCGCAAACTCAAATTGACCCTATGCGACAAGGCAAAGCAAAACGCCCTTTTAGTTAAAATTTTCCGAGAGTCAATTCATCGCGAGAACTCAGCCTGCCACCGAAAAACACACACCCCTCCCCCCTTATGCTGTTTCATGCCATTTCCAAATTCGATTTCCGTCCGCCGTCGGACTGCCCTTCGTCCAGATGTGTGGACCCCTCGCCTCAGCTGTCGGCCTGAGCACTTGCCAATTTGATTCCTGCTACTGCCTCGGTACCGGTTCAAGCAATTCGTCACTCCTCTTCGCAAGGCCGTCGCTGACCGCCTCAACCTTTTTCGCTACCGACCCAACCTGCTCCCGAAAATCCGTCTCACGGCTGGTCTCAGCAAGTCAGAAAAGCAATTTAGGCGCATTATCAAGGCGATGCGTCCTCAAGCGCACGCACCAGACAATTTAGTATCGAAAAGCTTCAAAGTGGCAGGAAAGTGGCGGCGGCTAAAATTATACAAGCCGAAAATCAGAAAAGAGAAGAGTGGATTTAACCTTGAAAAAATTGAGTTGAGTTAGTGGTGCACGCACCAGGAGTTGAACCTGGAACCTTCTGATCCGTAGTCAGACGCTCTATCCAATTGAGCTATGCGTGCTCCCCGAAAGGGAGGCGAAACTTACTGACCCGCCTTGGGCAGGGCAAGCGGTTATTTGTCCGCGTCGGCTTTTGCCTTCTTGGCCGGCTCCACCACCAAGTAACGGCTGCCGGGCGGGCCGGTTTTCCCACCGCTCCAAACCCGAAGCAAGATGCTCTCGTCGCCGCTAATTGTCTCGCTCAGGTCGATGGCCTCCTGCGCGGTCTTCACTTTCTTGCGATTGATTTCCAGAATCACGGTGCCCGACTGCAATCCCGCCGCGGCCGAGGTCGAGCCAGGTTCCACACTCTTGACCAGCGCACCCTGTACACTGGCTGGCACGCCCATCTGCCGACGAGTCCGCGCATCCAGGTCAGTCACTTCCACGCCGTCGAGCGCTTCGGACTTGGCGGGTTCGTCAGGATGATTCTTACCTGGCACACCAGCCACCGGTTCGCCGGGCAGCTCGCCCAAGGTCAGATTGAAGGCGCGCTCCTTGCCATTGCGGTTCAATTTCAAACTGACCTTGGTGCGCGGCGGCGTCTGCGAAACCCAGAGCCGGAGCTGGCGGCTGTCCGGCACTTTGCGTCCGTTGAACTCTACCACCACATCGCCCGGCTCGATGCCGGCCTGGCCCGCCGGCGTGTCGCCCATCACGTCGTTGACCAGCGCGCCCGCGCGATCTTTGAGCGCGAATTTTTTGGCCATCGAGGGAGTGATTTCCGGCGCGAGGGAAAGGCCGAGGAAGCCGCGCGTCACCCGCCCATCGCGCATGATGGAATCCATGACGCGCCGTGCCATGTTGATCGGCACGGCGAAGCCGATGCCCATGCTGCCGCCGCTCCGGCTGATGATGGCGGTGTTAATACCCACGAGCCGACCCTCGGCATCGACGAGCGCACCACCGGAGTTGCCGGGGTTGATCGCGGCGTCGGTTTGAATAAAGTCCTCGTAATCAACGATGCCAAACTGCCCGCGCCCTGTGGCGCTCACGATGCCCATCGTCACCGTCTGACCGACGCCAAAGGGATTTCCCACCGCCAGCACGACATCGCCGACCTGGAGGTTATCGCTGTCCGTCATGGTGATGGGCGGCAAATCTTTCGCGTCAATTTTCAGAATGGAAATATCCGTCTGTGGATCGGCGCCGATGACCTTGGCAATGAATTCTTCGCCGCCAGCCGTGATGGAAACTTTCACCTCGTCAGCGCCTTCCACGACATGGTTGTTGCTGAGGATGTAGCCGTCCGCGCTGATGATGACGCCGGAGCCGAGGCTTTGCTCGGTCTCGTCTTGCGGCATGGTGCGGGGCATGCGACGCCCATTCCGACCGCGCGGATTCGGCAGGGCGTCTTCCTCATCCGGCCCGCCAAAGAAGCGGCGGAAAGCCGGATCGTTGAGCAGAGGATTGCTGCGGCTCTCCGCAGACACCGTCTTGCTGGAATAGATCGTGACCACGCTGGGCGCGACGCGCTTCACGACCGGCGCGAAGCTGGTCAGGCCGCGCGTGTCCTGCGGCAGGGCGTTGGTCTTAAGCACAATCTTCGGGGCCGAACGCGCCTCGCTCTTTTCCGCCGCTCGCGCGCCAGACACTCCGAACCGCTGATACGCCAGCAGCATCACACTCAGCATCAGGGCAAAAGCAAACCCACCTACGAACGCACGTTTCATCGTCATAAAAATGTTATTTTGTTTAGCAAGGGACCAAAATCTCTCCGCTCCTAAAGACACTCCGTCCAGCAATCTGTTCAAACGGGTGGGCCGACATCGCCGCTACGCCAGTCGGCGCATGTCCTCGTCCGGCGGCAAAATCGCGAGCAGGTCGTGGATGCTGCGCGCCTGTCCCGGCAGCACAAAGTCCGGCGCAATCTCACTGAGCGGTTGCAACACGAAGCGCCGCAGATGCGCGCGGGGATGGGGAAGAATCAACGCCGGCGTGTTCCGCACTTCACCACCGAAGGCGATGAGATCGAGGTCGAGCGGGCGCGGTTCATTCAGCACCACTTTGGGCCGGCGGCCAAACTCATTTTCCAGCGCCTGCAACTGCCCCAGCACAGACTCGGGCGTTTCGCCCGGCAGGGGCGTGAGCGCGACGGCCGCGTTCAAGAACGGCGGTGACCCGGCTGGGCAATCAACGGGCTTGGTTTGCCAGAGGGAGGATTTGTGAACCGGCGTCGAGGACAAGGCCTGCAAACGCTCGCAGGCTTCGCAGACGAGCGCCACGGAATCGCCCAGGTTCGAGCCAAGGGCAATTAACACTGTCTTAGCAGTCGAGGTCACGAGACTCATGCTGAAATCCTTTGCGCCCAAGCCAGTCCGTCTGGCAACTCATCCGCCGCAAACTCCAGATGAATGACGCGGCGGTGCTTGGGTGAATCCGCCGACGACGAGGCGTGCAATAGAAGCGGGCGCATGAGCAACGCATCGCCAGCCTGCGCTACGCACTGCACGTTTGGTCCGCGAGCCTTCCACTCCTCAATGGCCTTCGCGTCGAGTTTGCCACCTCGGTGCGAGCCGGATAGCACGCGCAGCGCGCCGTTGCTTTTATCGCAGTCATCGAGATGCAGGCGCAGCGTCAGCATCCGCTCCAGCAGGATGGCTGGTGCGTGGGCGTGGGGGATGCCGTCTTTGAAGGACCACGGGCCGAAGCCGGGAGCGGCCCGCTGCTCGCGGACGGCGATGGTCACGTCCTGATGCCAAGCCACGCGCCAGTTCGCGACGGGAGTTTTGTCGAAAAGCAGGGCGCGCACGACGAAAGATTCTCCGCCGAGAATGGGATTCACCCATTGCGTGAGGGGCCGGCTGGTCGCAAATTTTTTCACCGCAGGGCAACGGCTCAACAGGTCACGCACGCCAGCCCGGGCTGAATCCATCTCCAGCGCAGTCAGAGCGGTGATGAGTTCCGCGATTTGTTCCGGCCCAACAAACCGGCGTGCCCAGACGAAGCCGTCCGCTTCGATGGTCGCGGTTGAGGTCACGGGACTCATACTTCTTCACTAACAGTGCGAAACACGAAATCGGATTGGAGCCTCGTGACCTGGACTGCTACAAAGTCACTTCAACCCCAGCACGTCCTGCATGTCGTAGAGGCCGGGCTTTTGCTGCACGCTCCACGCGGCGGCGCGGAGCGCGCCGTTCGCGAAGGTGTCGCGACTGGACGCCTTGTGCGTGAGTTCCACCCGTTCGCCGATGGCGGCAAACATGACGGTGTGGTCGCCCACCACATCGCCGCCGCGCACGGCGTGGATGCCAATTTCGCCCGCCGTGCGCTCGCCGGTGATGCCGTGGCGTCCGTGGCGCAAGGCTTCTTCGAGCTGCACCTTGCGCACCTCGCCGAGGATTTCGAGCAACGTGGTGGCCGTGCCACTGGGAGCGTCTTTCTTCAAGCGGTGGTGCATCTCCACCACTTCGAGATCAAAGCCGGGGCCAAGGATTTCCGCCGCCTTGCGCGTGAGCCAGAAGAGCGTGTTCACGCCGGTCGAATAGTTCGACGACCAGACGATGGGGATTTGGGATTTAAGATTTAAGATTTCCGCCTTCTCGACGGGTTGGTGGCCGGTCGTGCCGATGACCAGCGCCTTCTTATGTTGGGCGCAGGTCTTCGCCACTTCGGGCGTGGCGGTGTGGAAGCTGAAGTCGATCACAGCGTCGCAGCGGTCGATGATGGCCGCGAGACTGTCCCCCGCGTCGATCTGGCCGGCCACTTGGAGTTCAGGAAAGTGCGTCGCGCAACTGAGGAGCGCCTGCCCCATGCGGCCCTTGGAACCGGTGATGATGATGCGTGTCATTGGATCAAAGTTTTGAAAGAACGTCCGTTTTGTCGATTCCTTTCGCATTCGCCACAGCCCGGAGAATCGCGTTCAGAGTTCCTGTCCGGAGCGGAGCGTGGTCGGGAACGGACAGCCGATGCGAGCGCGGCAGCTTCATGCGCAGGCGAGCACTTCGTCGCGGACCAGATGGAGGCGGATGGAAGACGGCTTGGGCTGGTCGAAGAAGTAGGCTGAGACAGCCTCTTGGACATTCGCACGCAAGTCATTCCAACAATCGCCTTGCGTGAAGATGTCATGCGACAAACCTTCTGCGACAAAGCCGCCGTCCGATTCTTGAGTCACGCTGAATACGATTTCCATGCAGACACTTTAGCTGTTTGCGTTGCGTTGCTCAACGCTTCAAAACACCCGCTCCTTCGAGCGTCGTCCGCAACACCGCCTTGTTCGCGGCGCTCATGGGCACGAGCGGGAGGCGGTATTCCTCTTCCATCCGGCCCAGCATGGCCAGCGCGGCTTTGACCGGGACGGGATTGGTCTCGATAAAGAGGTCTTTGAACACGGAATAAAACTTGGCGTGCAACTTTTGCGCTTCGGCGATTTTGCCCGCTGCGAAGGCGCGCACCATCTTGGAGACTTCGCGCGGGATGATGTTTGACGCCACGCTGATCACGCCCTGCGCGCCGACGGACATGAAGGGCAGCGTGAGCGAATCATCGCCGCTGAGAATGATGAACTTCGGCCCCAGCGCGGCGCGGAGCTGGCTGACGCGGTCCGCGTTGCCGCCCGCTTCCTTGATGCCGACGATGTTCTGGTGTGCCGCTACAAGACGCTTGACCGTGTCCACGCCGATCTCGATGCCGCAACGGCCCGGGATGCTGTAGAGCATGAGCGGCAACTTCGTTTCCCTGGCAATGGCGGTGAAGTGCTGGAACAAACCTTCGGGAGTCGGCTTGTTGTAGTAGGGCGCGACCTGGAGCGAACCGTCGGCTCCAACTTCCTCGGCGGCCCTGGTCAGATAAATGGCTTCGCTGGTCGAGTTGCCGCCCGTGCCGGCGAGCACTTTGATTTTGCCGGCGGCGAACTGCACGGCCAGTTCGATCACGCGGACGTGCTCCTCGTGGTCGAGGGTGGGTGATTCACCGGTGGTGCCGACGGGCACGATGCCATCCACGCCGCCCTTAATTTGCGCTTTGACGAGGCGCGCGAGCGCGGGTTCATCCAATACGCCGTTGCGGAACGGCGTCACGATTGCGGTGTAGGTTCCAGTGAACATTTCCTTTTAAGTGGGCGTAAATTCGGGGAAGCCCCGC
>JAYVWQ010000040.1:0-2049 GCA_043785945.1 Akkermansia sp. | reverse complement strand
ACCGGCTCGTCGCCGGTCACATGGCCCGATGCAGCGAACCCAATCACCGCCTCGCGCATCCGGCGGCGCACAATTTTCTCCAGCCCATCGAACGCCCCGCTGACGATGAAGAGGATGTGTTTGGTGTTGATGACCTCGGCGGACTTCTTGCCCCCGCCGCCGCGCTGCAGGTCCATCATGGCTTGGATCTGCCCGGCCATGTCGTTGGCCGCGCGCGCCGGCACCTCCGTCTCCTCCATGAGCTTGAGCAGGTTGGTCTGCACGCCGCGCCCGCTCACGTCCCGTCCCTGCACGTTGGTCAGGCCCGCAATCTTGTCGATCTCGTCGATGTAGATGATGCCATACTGCGCGCGCTCCACGTCGCCATCCGCACGCCGGACTAGTTCACGCACCAGGTCTTCCACATCCGCGCCCACGTAGCCCGTCTCGGAAAATTTTGTGGCATCGCCCTTCACGAACGGCACGCCAATCAGCTCCGCCACGCTGCGCACGAGGTACGTTTTCCCCACGCCGGTCGGCCCCACGAGAATGATGTTCTGCTTGGCGTAGTTCGGCGTCTCCTTCCCATCGCGTGCCAGGCGAACGTGGTTGTAATGATCGCACAACGCCACGCTGAGAACTTTCTTCGCCTCCTCCTGCTTAATCACATGGCGGTCGAGGTGCGCTTTCACGTCGCGCGGCTTGCGGGCGAATTGAAATTCATCCGGGGCCGGTTCCGTCGTCACCTCCGGGCCATCGCCCTCCTCCTTCGTGGCAAAGGAGGGATTCGTGACACCAGGAAATTGCTGGCGCATGAAGTCGGCGAGCTGGCGTTGGAATTCCTCCGGCGGAGGCGGCCCGTGGCGAAAGTGTTTCATGCGAACAATGACAGCGAGCGGTCGCTATTGTTCAGCCTGGGTTGCCGCAACACGGGGAGCGAAAACCCAGGACGTGATGCTGAAACCATCGCTGGTGGGGCGCGTCGCTCCGCGCGCGCCGGGTGAGGCGCAGATGAGACTGAAAGCGTTGGACCATTCGTGCCGGTTCAATGCACAGACTGTCGGACGCGTCTCTCCGATCCGGCGGCGCGCGCGGAGCGACGCGCTCCACCTTTCGCGAACTCTCACCGCACCCATTCACTCAAACGGGCAATCCTGCTTTGAACGCCACCACCCCCAGCGGCGGCAGGGTGAACTGCGCCGAGAACGGCTGGCCGTGGGCTTTGCATTCCTCCGCCGTCACACCGCCGAGGTTGCCCTGGTTGCTGCCGCCGTAGAGGGCCGCATCGCTGTTCAGCACCTCGCTCCAGTGGCCGCCACACGGCAGACCCACGCGATACGCGGATCGCAATACGGGCGTCAGATTGAGAATAACGAGCACCTGCGTCTTGCGGTCGCGGCTGTAGCGGAGGAATGAAATGACGCTGTTCTCCGCATCCGAGCAGTCCACCCAGGAAAAACCTTCGTAGTCGTAATCCAGTTCCCACAGGGCCGGCTCGCGCTGGTAGAGCTTGTTCAAGTCAGCGACAAAATTTTGCAGGCCGAGGTGAAACGGCCCGGCTTCGAGAAGCGACCAATCGACCTGCGCGTTGGCGTTCCATTCCGTGGTCTGCCCGAGTTCACAGCCCATGAAGAGCAGCTTCTTGCCGGGGAACAACCATTGGTAGGCGAGGAGCGTGCGCAGATTGGCAAAGCCCTGCCAGTCATCGCCCGGCATCCGCCCGCGCAGGGAGCGTTTGCCGTGAACGACCTCGTCGTGCGAGAGCGGGAGGATGAAATTTTCGTGGTAGTGGTAGATCATCGCGAACGTGAGATCGTTCTGATGATACTTGCGATGGACCGGCTCGTGCCCGAAGTAGTCGAGCGTGTCGTGCATCCAGCCCATGTTCCACTTCAGAGAAAAACCCAACCCGCCGAGATAGGGCGGACGCGTGACCTGCGGCCAGGCCGTCGATTCCTCGGCGATGGTGATGACGCCGGGACATTCCGTGTGGACGACGTGGTTGAACTTTTTCAGGAACTCGACGGCCTCAATATTCTCGCGTCCGCCGAACTGGTTGGGCACCCACTC
>JAYVWQ010000039.1:0-5360 GCA_043785945.1 Akkermansia sp. | reverse complement strand
TGGAACATGATCTCATTGATCACGACCGGTCCCACTTTGGGGAAGGGATTGGTCTGGCCCGTGCCGGTGCGAAACTCCTGCACCGTCAATGCATCGCCGACCCCGAAGCTGCGGGCGCTCATGGCCACGAATTTGTAGTCGCCCGGCACGCTCGTATTGTAATGGCCGAAGGAAAAACCGTTGGCCGCCGTTTCAAATGCCTCGTACACGATGTAACCGGTCAGGTTGCCGTTCCCATCCACCTCGGACAGCACGACATTGTCGCCGTGAGCGGAGTTGAAGGTGAACGGGCTGGCCGCGTTGGTGCTGTTGAAACCCGTGGTGGCTCCCACACCCTCATAGATGACGCGAAAGCCCCCCGGAGTCAGGGTCGCGCCAGCGGGAAGCTGATAGCTCTTGGGCTTCGAGCGCGTGTTGCTCAACCACCAACCGCTGATGTTCACATTGGTGCCGCCAATGTTCTGGAACTCCACCGCGTCCTCCTGCGGCGGGTCGGTGTGGGAGAGCAGTTCGTTGACGATGACGTTGGTCATGATTTTGAAATTGGCTGCGGCCGGCGAATACGTGGCGTAACCAAAGGCCGGGGTGAAATAGACAATGTTGGTCGAGCCGTCGGGCAGACGCCCCTGCGAAATGTCATTCGTTTGCGGACCAAATACAACGAAGTCGAGAGCAACAGGAGATGGGTCCGCCGTGTAGATGCGAACGGATTCGCCGGAGGGCGAGAGTTTGAAGTTCGTCTGATCGGCTGGAAATGTGGGGGTGGTGCCAGTGCCGTCGGCCACAAACCTCACATACGCTTGCAGCCCGGTGCCGATGAAAGAAAGCGGCGCGACCGTGAACTTGGTGGACACGAGGGGATCGTCCGTCAGGCGGAGGCCACCTAGCAGCACCGGCACATTGGTCGTGTTGTAGAGTTCAAAATAGTCCTTCGGCCCGCTGCTGGACTGGGCGGCCAGCCATTCATTGACCCGCAGCTCCGTAGGCGAACCCAGCGGCACGGCCACATTCGCCGCGCCCAGGGTCGGGCTGGTCAGCGTGAAGGCACCCGTTCCGTCCGGCACCCGACCCACGGAGTAGTCTGCCGTCTGCAAGCCGTATTGAATCTGGTCATTGGAAACTCCACCGGGCTTGTAGAAGTAGAGGAACCCGCCGCTGGCTTTGAGGCCGAAGCCGAGGTTCGTGGTCGAGGGGGGCTGGGAGGAAGTGCAGCGCAGGACGTAACGACCAAAGGGGGGGATAATCAGGTTGTCGGGGACGATGTAGCGGGTGGGAAAAGCGTTCGAGTCGGAGAAGCTGCATCCGATCAGGTTCACTTCGATGGCCCCAGTATTGTAGAGTTCCACCAAGTCGGTGAGCGAACCGTCGCTGTTGGTGTAACTGGCATTGCTCGTGAACAACTCATTGATTTTCACGTTGTCCACCTGCCCAAATGCCAGGCACGGCAGAAAGATGCACATCGCCGCGAATTTCATCCAAGATTGCTTAATCATAGTCTGTCTGAGTTTGCTTCCGGCTCGCTCTTGTTTGTCAGTGCGTGGCGGATTGAGTGGGGGAAACTAGCACGCCGCGTTTTCAAATACCAGCGATGTTCTGCGCCCGCAGGGTGACATTTTGCCGGACGACGGAAGACCGGCTCAAGATATGTCGGACGGATACCGACAGATAGCGCGGGGAGGTTACACGTTTGGAAGTTTGGGTGGGCAGCTCGGTCTGGGTAACCAGGCGGGGCTGCCTTTCTTCGTGGTCGGCGGACCAGGTGCAGCAGACACCCCACCGACCCACCCAATCACTGCCACGCACAAAGTGATTCCACGTAGGCCGCCGAGCCGTCGCGGAGCCAGCCGTCGAGCTGCGCCTGATCCTTGAGCTGCTGGCCGCGCACGCGGGGCACGACGAGGTAGCGGCAGTTCACTTCGGCGAGGCGCGTCATGTCGCTCCAAAGTTTCTCCCACTGGGCCACGGGGAAGATGTCTTCCTGCCCATGCCCCCAGCGCTTCTTCACCTCCTTGATGGTGATGTAAGTGGGCATCTTGGCCGCGACGGCGCGGATGGCGGCGGCGACCTTTTCCTGATCGGATAAATCGCCGCGGGTGAGACCGAAGGCGGTCAGCAGTTGGTCGAGGTGAATCCAGGTGGTCATGGAGTTGTAGTAGGAGAGCGCGAACTCGTCCTGCTCGCGCGGCATGGCGAGGCCCTCGAGGATGCGGGGATGGCCGTTGACGCGGGCCAGGCCGCCACCGCGGTCGTCGATGCGGCGGGTGATCATCTCGAAGCTGAGGCAGGCGCCGGATTCGATGTGCAGTCCGAGGAGCGCGGGATCGACGTCGGTGCCGACGGTGTCGATGTTGTGCAGGAGAAGGTGCTGAAGGTGCGGACGCTCAGCAAGCAGGCGGAGCAGGGTGCCGTTGCGGAAAAGGTTTGAGACCTCATACCAGTGACCGACGGGATGGAGGCATTGCAGGGGGAGGTTGTCGGTGTAGTCGCCGCCTTCGCCGGTGGTGGCAGCCCAGTTGATCAGCGCGGCGCGCAAACTTTCGCGGACTTTCTGCTGCTGTTGGTCGAGGCGTTGCTGGGGCATTTCCTCCCAGGCAAAGCGGAGGTCGCGCACCATCGGCACCAAACGCAGCCCGATGGATTTGCCGGGCGAGAGAAGCAGCGGGCCTTCGTAGCCGTAGTTCTGCACGCGCTGAAGAAATTCCGCCGTGGGCTGGTGCGTGAGGTAGCTGGTGGTGAAAACGTGGGGCAGGGGAAGCCCGGCCTCGCGCCCAATGCGCCGGCTCTTGGCCAGGTGCGTCTCAATGAAAGTGCGATGTTGTCCGCCGAGTTTGCAGAAGGGGTGGAGCGCCTTGACCACGCCCGCGCCCTGCGTCCAGCGACTGCCCGCGCCCGCCGCGAGAGTGATGACGGCGACTTGTCCGGCGCGCAGGGCGGCGAGGCCCAGCTTGCGGCGCGCGACGGAGGTTGAAGATTTTTCCTGATCAGATTCGGTCGTGTCGTTCACGTCCGTCGGGCGCACGTCTTCGATGACGGCGCTGGGGTGGAGACGGTTTTGCGCGAGGCCGATGCGGGCTTCGCGCAGGTCGGTGCGAATCTGCTCGTGCTGGGTGCGGTCGAAACCAAATTCATCGAGCGTGGCGGTGAGCGAGGCACTGCCGCCGGACTCGGCCTGGCCGCGCGGGAGCATTTGATCAAAGAGCGTTTGCACGACGCCGCGCAGTTCGGGCTTGGTGCGGCAGGCGGCGGCGAACTTGTCCAGCTCGGCGCGGCGCAACGGCGAGAGGGTGCGGAGTTCCTGACGCAGCAGACGCGGCACGGTCAGCGTGTAATAACCGGACGGCAGGAGCGCGGCCTCGCCGTGGAGGAGGTCGGCGAAGGTGCCGTGGTCGTTGATCGCGAAATCATACACGACCGGCTCCATGGCGAAGGGCAGGGCGGCGGAGAGTTCGCGTTTGGTCGCGGACATGATCTCCTGCATGCGCTGCTGGGCGGCGGCTTTTTTCTCGGGGGCAAAAATGAAACCCATGCCGCCGCCGGACATGCCGCCGAGCATCCAGAAGCCCCATAAGTCTTTGCCGAATTCGCGCCCGGCCCGTTCGATGAGTTGCTCCGTGTAGTAGGTGCTGGCCCACGGGATGATGGTCTGGATGGGTTGCTGGAAATTCTGCGTGGTGGCGGCGCTGACCTTTCGCATGTCGCCCTGCCGCAACGCGCCGAGAATTTCATCGAGGAAACCAAGCGCCTGCTGGCGGGCCTTCCACTCCTGGCCGGAGCGGAGCAGGTATTTCTCCGTCACCATTTCCAGGATGGGTCCGACGTTTTGCGCCATGCCGCCGTGGACGAGGACGAGGCTGTCCTGAAGTTTCTGCCGCGCGGAATCGGGAATTTCTTGGTGCGAGAAAACTTTATGCTGCGGCATCAGGCGTCCGCGACTGACGCCGGACTCGGGATCGTTTTCCCCGGCGAGCACGCCCTCGATCAATTTGATGCCGGGCCACACGCCGCCGGAATCCTGCCAGCCGCCCCCGGAGCCGCCGATCCATTCACCGAGAATGGCGCGAGCCAGAACGAGACGGCGCTCATTCTCCTCCAACGGGCCGGCGAGCGACGTGGCCTGACTCGTGGCTCTCATGCATACGGCGATCAAACACGCGAGCAGATTGGTCGAGACGGCGAGGCGCGAGCCTTTGGGAATGTTGTGAACGTGGCTAACGATTTCCAGACCGCGCCCCGGTCCGACGATGCGGGCGAGCAGCGCGGCGAGACTCTGCCCGCTGCCTTCGAGGCCCGGCGGCACGAGGCCGGAGGCGATGACGGCGGCTTTGATCAGGCCGAGGTAATCCTTGGCGAAGTCGAAGACCTCGGAGAGTTCCGTGATGTCGGCGGTGGCCCCGAGGTCCACGCTGGTGAGGCGCAGGACCGGTTCCTCGATCACGCGCAGACACGCTTCGACCGGCGGACGCGGCGCGGCATCGCGCCCATGCACGCCAAGATCGACGGAGACATTCAACACGCGCGCGCCCTCGGGAAAATCCATGCCGAGAAAAAAGATGTCGCTCCACGCGCTGTGCGTGAGATCCATGCGCACGGGCGTGCGCTCGCGAAGAATCGGATAGGTGCCGTCAGCCGCGGGCTGGAGCAACTCAGGGCGCAAACGCAACGGCTGATCGCCGGGATGCCCCATGCGGAACATCCATTGATTGCCGCGCACGGACCGGACGCTGCGGCGCACTTGGTCGGCGAGCGTTTGAAAGGCGAGGCGGTGATACGCCGCCGCGAGCGCGCTGGAGATGGCGTCGCTCGGACCTTCGCGTTGTTGCAGCGCAAGAAAGTCATGCGCCGCCTCCTCGAAGCGGCGTTGCAACAAGTGTTCGTAACCCGCGAAGGGCACGAGGCCGCGCCGGTTTAATTCAGCAAAGCGCGGAATGTGAAAGCGGTGGATGGCGTAGAGAAAAAACAGTGCGCGAACCCGCTCGTACAAATTCTCGCTCGAACGACGGAAGGCTTCGAGCGCGTCGCACTCGGCGAGCAATTCGCGCAAAGTTAGCGCGTCGCACGCGTCGTCGAGCGACTGGTTGCGCACCGCCGGGTCGATGGCGGTGATGAGTTGCGTGAGACGACGGGCGGGGCGGCTCATTTCGTGGCCCTCACGGCGAGCAATTCCACGAGGCCGGCCAATACCTCGTCGCGGTCCTGACCGTCGAGAGCAAGGGCCAGTTGCGCCGTGAGCAAGCCGTATTTCAAACCGATGTCGTAGCGGCGGCCCGCGACTTCATGCGCGAGATAACGCTCGCGCCGGGCCAACTGAGTGAGAGCCGCCGTCAGACTGATTCCGCCCGCGCCTTCGTTTTTCGCCACGA
>JAYVWQ010000038.1:0-11605 GCA_043785945.1 Akkermansia sp. | reverse complement strand
GGTGCGCACCGTTGCCATTGACGCGCGGGCAATACATCACGGGCGTCACGCCCTGCTGGCGCAGGCCATCGAAGAGCCGCTGCACGGCGGTTTCCGTTCCGCCCCACTCGGCCGGATCAAATTTTCGCAGCAGGTGAATCACGCGCATGGCTGTGCCTCCACGGAAACAGCTTCGGTGAACTCGTCTTCGGGAAGCTGACGAAAGACTTCAGTCTCGACGGCTGGCTGCCGCGCGTGGCGCTTCGCATAGCAGAGGCTGGCCAGCGTTCCGATCAGGATGTTAAACGTCAGAAAAATGTGGGACTGCCGGAACGTCCATTCGGTGAGGCTGTGAAGAAAAATTCCACAGACGCAGAAGAAAAGCCCGACGCCCAGCCGGTGCATTGCTTCCGGCGTGCGTTTGAAGAGAAAGCGCAACCCCATCTGGAACCAGCGCGCCCAGAGCAGCGCGAAGAGCACCAGGCCCGGCACGCCCAGTTCGCCGACAGTCAGCGCTGCAAGATTGTGGGCGGGTGCCGCCCAGACGAGATTCTCGATGGTTTGATCGTCTGGTTTGCTGCTGTGGAGATCCCCGTAACTGTCATACGGTCGGCCCACCATCGCTCCGTATTTTTTGCTGACCCAGTAGGACCAGTTGTTCAGCCCGACCCCGAAGAACCGATCCTCCGAGATGGCCATCGCCAGCCGAAGGTAATAGCCGCGTCCCTCCTGTTGATCGTCGAGGTATTCATCTTTGAAAGAGGCTTCGGCGTAGCGCCCCTTCAGGCTGTCCCAGGTTTTGAGCGACAGCCCGGCGATGCACAGCATGACGAGCGCAGTGGCAAAAATCTTTTTCGGCGTGATGCGCCACGACACGCAGAAGGCCGTGGCACCCAGCATGACCAGCGCGAAAATGGGAATGCCGGCCCGCGAAATCGTCAGCACGCTGCACAGCGCCGCGGCTCCAATGGCGACCACTGAGAAAACACGGATAAACTTCGGCAGTGTCGAAACGGCGGCCGCCACGAAAATGGGCGCGACCAGGCACACATACATGGACAGGCTGTTCTCGTGATCCAGAGTGCCCGGAACGCGGTCGATGCCGCCGATTAACCGCTGCTTGAGCGCCCACACGCCCTCAAAGCAAACGGCGCAGCCCAACGCGAGAACGAGAATCCCGACCTCCCGCTGGCGGCGGACATACCAGGCCGCAGCCAGAAAGAAGAAGAACCCCCTGACCATTTTGGAAAGTTCGAACACCCCGTACACTTTTGGATCGGAGAACATCACCGACACGACCGCATACAAAAAGAACACGAGCATCCATCCAAAGCTGGCCGGCCAGTAGAAGCGCGATTCTCCCGGGCGAGGCCGGAGGAAGGAGCCGATGCAAACACTGATCGCAAGCAGGTCCACCAGGGAAAATTCCAGCCCACGCGTCGTGCCGCGATACCAGTAGTGGCTGAGAAAATTCACGTCGAGCCGGTCCGTGATCACGGTCGCCGTAACCATCACAAAGAAGGCCGCGTCACGCGCGCGCTGGGAAAGCGTCGCGACCAAGATGCCAGTCGGGATGGCCAGAAGCAGCAGGGCCAGAGCGATGAGATCCTTTGCTTCCATCATGGGGCGTTCCAAGCCCGGCGCGGATCAGCGCTTGCGCGCCTTGAGGAGAATGTTGGTGGCGACGAACAGATCGCGCAGCGGCTTGTTCATGCCGCAGGTGGTCGTCTCGATTTCCACGAACCCTGCGGATGCGGCCAGTTGTGACAATGTTTTGCGCGTGAAGAAGCGGATGTGCGGGTTGCCCGGCGCAAAATGCTCGTGCCATTTGAACAGCGCGATCAGCACGTCCTTTAACACGCCATGATACGGAACCGTGACGAGCAGCCTTCCGCCGGGCGCGAGCACGCGCTGCATCTCGCGCACGGCGAAGCCGGGATCGAAGAGATGCTCCAAGACTTCGGAGCACCAGATGACGTCGAAGGTGTCCTGCGCGAAGGGAAACGCCCGCGCGACGTCGTGTTGAAGGAATTTGATTTCCGGGTGGGCGCGAGCGTTCCGTTCGATCTGCGCAGCGGAGATGTCCACCGCCGTCACGCGCGAAGAATGCTCGGCCAGATTCCTGGTGAATGAGCCATCGCCACAGCCCACTTCGAGAATGTTCGCATCGCCCGGCAGGCCGCTCAGTTGGGTGCGCATCCAATTTCTAAAATTCGTGGCATAGCCTTGGTTGTCCCCGGAATACTGGGTGTGCCCGCTCGTCCAATACTGGTCGTAATAATCTTTCTGCTGTTGAATGGCGTTCATGATGTTTGAATGGTTTGAGCAAGGCCGTGCTTGTCTTCCGCAATGTTGCGAATGTTTTCCCGGGCGGCCTTCGGCCAGAAGTGCATCTTTCCATGTTTGAAATGCCGTGCGGCCTGGGCACAGGCGATCATGGTCATGACGAAACCTACGAGCGTGGCCGGCAAATGGGTCAGGCGTTTCAGGCCGCGCATCCGCCACCAGCGTTTGAATCGAAAGCTGGCTGCGTCGGGAAATAACCGCCAGAAATGGCGCACCCGCTGAAGGTGTTCCGCCACCAACCGCTCGATCCAATCAGGACTGGCTTCCTCTTTATGCCGCAGCGTCTGGGCGAGATCGGTTCGTTGCTTTTGCGGCAGCGTCTTCAAATGCTCCACCAGAACATGCACGATGGTCTGCCCGATCATCTGCCGCTTCTGGTTCTTCAGGAGTTCGCCGGTGGAGGTGTAAGCTTCGTAAACATGGGAGGCATTCTCGGCGACGACAATGCGGTCGGGGTTGAGTTTGCTGGAGAAAAATTCGGTGCAGACAACCGCCTTGATGAAGCCGTCGTCGATGCCGAGATCCTTCGGCAGGTACAGCCGGCGCGCGACCTCGGTCCGGATGCAATAAAGCTGGCCGGTCATTCGACCTTGGATCGCGCCGTTCATTTCAGAAGTCGCCAGCGAGATGCGGTCGCGCCAAGTTTTCCGCGGCTTGAGCGCCACGTCCTTGACGGGTTGATCACTGGCGATGCTGGCCTCGGGATTGTCCAGCAGCGCGCGATACATGTTGAACAAAGTCTCGCGGCGGTTGAACAGGATGTCCGAGTCCATGAGGAACAGGAACTCCGCTCCCGCTGGCGACAGCTCGTGAACGAACGCGTTCCAGGTGTGATTGCGTCCGGCCTCGCGAATGTCCCGCACGCTGCCCGCAAAGGCACCGGCGAACGGATGCAATTTTTCCTGCTCCGCGAAAACGCTGGCGGCGATCTCCGCCGTGCGGTCCGTGCAGCCGTTGGGAATGCAGAGCACTTCGCAACGCTCTCCGCGCGCGCTCAGTTCCTCAAACAGCGATTGCTTGAACAGCGACTCCAGCGTGCGGCGAATGACCGCTTCCTCGTTCCACGCCCGGACGGCGATGGAGATTCGAGGCGGCTTGGTTTGGGCGTCTTTCGTCATGGCATCATTTGCAGCGATTTGCGGCGACAGTGTGGTCCAGATGCAGCCCATCGCTAAGTAGGTGAAGACCTGCCAACGCCGGGTGAAAGACCCCATGCCGCGCCGCGCGATAATGACCTAGCCTCAAAGGACATGAGCGATCCATCAGTCAGCATCATCCTGCGGTCTTTCAACGAAGCGTGGGCGTTGCGCGAAACTCTGCCGGCGCTCGCGGCGCAGAACTACAAGAAGTGGGAGCTGATCGTGATTGATTCAGGCTCGACGGACGGCTCGGTGGAACTCCTTCGCCAGTTTCTGCCACGGCAGCTCATTCAAATCGCGCACAGTGAATACAACCCGGCGCGAGTGATGAACCGGGGAATGCAACTCGCGTCCTCGAGCTTTGGAATCTTCCTCAACGCCGACGCCACACCACAGGGAGCGGACTGGCTTGGCCCGCTCGTCACGGCGCTGATTGATCCACAAGTTGCCGCGGTCTTCGGACGGCAAATTCCGCGTCCCGATTGCGAGGCAGTGTTCGCCCACGACTATGAACGCTGCTTCGGCCCGCATCGCGAGTCCGCGAAGTGGGAGCATTTTTTCAGCATGGCGAGCAGCGGCCTTCGCAAGGACATCTGGGCCAAGCGCGGATTTAACGAGCGGATGCAATACTCCGAGGACGACGAATACACACGCTGGTGCCGCGCGCAGGGGTATCGCGTGGTTTACGTGCCGGAATCGGTGGCGATGCACTCGCACAATTACACTCCGGCCCAGGCCTGGAAACGAAGCTTCGGTGAAGGCCGCGCGCTGGCCGCGGTGTGCAACGATGCGGGCGCAAAACCGACCTGGTGGCGAAATGGTTTTCCTGGCTGGGTGAACGATGCCCGGCGTGACTTGAAGTTCTGCACGCGCACCGGACGGTTGAATGAGTGGCCGCACGCGTTGCGAATTCGCTGGCAACAAAGAGCCGGTGCGCTGGCGGGTTTTCGCGAGGGCTGGGTGGCGCACCGTCAACCGCAGAGAGATTCTGCGATCAGTCCTCCAACCTGGGCCGTGGACCTGCCACGCTAGACATGCCCGCCACGATTGCACCCGACGTTCGCCGCGCTTCCGTCCCCACGGCGCGACCTGTCGTGAATTCCGCAACTCGCTTCACCCTGAACGGCAGCGACGCGCTGGAGCTTCATCTTGCCAACTTCTGTCAAAACGTCCTGGCTGGCATCACTCGTATCATCCCGGCGCCTGAACTGGCGGGGATAGCTCTCGGCGGCGGCTACGGACGCGGCGAAGGCGGCGTGTTAAAAACGCCGGCGGGGGATCAGCCTTACAATGATTTGGAGTTCTACGTGTTTGTCCGCGGTCACGCGTGGCTGAACGAGCGGCGTTACGGAAACGCTCTGCATGAATTGAGCGAAGGACTTTCGTTGAGCGCGGGGGTTGAGCTGGAATTCAAGATCACTTCGCAGGCCAAACTTCGGCGCAGCCCGCAGAGTCTCTTTTATCACGATCTGCTCATGGGGCATCGATGGTTGCTGGGTGATGACACCCTCTTCGCTGGCTGTGAACATCACTGTGATGCCGGAACCATTCCCCTGTCAGAAGCGACCCGGCTGCTGATGAATCGCTGTTCGGGCCTGCTCTTCGCGCGCGAAAAGCTGGAGCAGGAGACCTTCACGTCCGACGACGCCGACTTCGTGAGCCGGAACATCGCGAAGACCGAACTGGCCTTGGGCGACGCGGTGTTGATTGCTTTCGGCCAGTATCATTGGAGCTGCGTGGAGCGTGGCCGGCGGCTGGTTGGTCTTGCGGCAACGGAAGATTTGCCGTCGCTTGAGGAAGTGCGCCAGCGCCACGCGGCAGGAGTTGAGTTCAAACTCCATCCGCATCGGACATCGCTTTCGCGCGATGCGCTTCAAAAACATTTTCGCGAAGCAACTTTGCTGGCTTTGGAAGTGTGGCTCTGGCTGGAAAGTCGCCGGCTCGGTTGCAACTTTCGGTCCGCGGCGGATTACGCATTGAGCGGCGTCAACAAGTGGCCCGAGACCGGCGGCGGGCGAAATCTTTTGGCGAACGTCAGAGTTTTCGGCCCGCGTGCGATCCGGCTTTCGCCCCGTCAGCGGCATCCTCGGGAACGGATCCTGAACGCGCTGGCACTCCTGCTTTGGGTGCTTGCCGAGTCTTCCCATGAACTAACACGGAAAGTTCGGCACGAGTTGCGGCTGCCGCCCGAACCGAGCGCGATCATTGCCGCGTACCGCTATCACTGGAGCCGGGCGAGTTGAAATGCGAGCGCTGGCCCAAGCAAAGGTGGCGCGCTCATACCGCAGTTGGAACAACGACCCGGTTTTCGGGGGCGCTCGCTGGACTTCCAAGTTTCAATTCGACGGAATGTTCCCGGCCGTCATCCACCAACGGAACCGTTTCCCCGACCAGTTCTTTTCCATCAAGAACGAGTTGGTTCGCCTCGGCCAAATCAGCGGCGATCCGGTTGACGGTGATGTGATAAACGGTTTGGTGGTAGCGGTAGTGGATTTTGAAGGTCGTCCAGCTTTTCGGAAGACGCGGGGTGAGATGCAATTGATCTCCCGCGAGGTTCACGCCCAGCAACGTCTCGATGAGCAGCCGATACATCCAGCCGGCGGACCCGGTGTACCAAGTCCAACCGCCCCGGCCGGTGTGGGGCGGGACGGCATAGACATCGGCGGCGACGACGTACGGTTCAACTTTGTAGGTTGCGATTTGGCTGGGAGTCGCGCCGTGGTGGACGGGGTTAAGCAGGGCGAACAAATCCCAGGCCCGGTCGTTTTCTCCCATCAGCGCAAAAGCCATCGCGGTCCAAATTGCGCCGTGAGTGTATTGGCCGCCGTTCTCGCGCACGCCGGGGATGTAGCCTTTGATGTAGCCCGGATTGAGGGAGGATTGATCGAAAGGCGGATCGAAGAGTTGGATCAAACCGGTCTCGCGGCGGACGAGGCGCTCGTCCACGGCTTCCATGGCCTGCCGGGCGCGCTGAGGATCGCCGGCGCGGCTGATGACCGACCAGCTTTGCGGCAGGGAATCGATCTGACATTCCGGATTGGTCTGAGAGCCGAGCGGTTCGCCGTTGTCGAAGTAGGCGCGGCGATACCATTGGCCGTCCCAGGCGTGTTGCTCGATGTTTTTTTGCAGTTGATGAGCTTGAGCGAGACAACGCCGGGCAAAGGCCGCGTCGTTGCGCTGGCTCGCCAAGTCGGCAAATTGCGTCAGCACGTCGTAGAGGAAGAAAGCCAGCCAGACACTTTCGCCGCGCCCCTCCTGGCCCACCAGATTCATCCCGTCGTTCCAGTCGCCGCAACCCATGAGCGGCAGGCCGTGCGCACCGAATTTGAGCGCGTGTTCGATGGCGCGCACGCAATGTTGATAGAGCGTGGCCGACGTTTCGGCGCGATTGGGCAGGTCGTAGTAAGACTCCTCCTCCGGCTTGAGCGGACGGCCTTCGAGAAATTGAACGGGCTCATCGAGCACGCCGGTGTCGGCCACGCATGCGACGTAGCGGCAGGTCGCGTAAGGCAGCCAGAGATAATCATCGGAGAAATGCGTGCGGACGCCGCGACCGGCGGGCGGGTGCCACCAATGCTGCACGTCGCCTTCGCGGAACTGATGCGCCGCGGCGCGCAGTAGATGCTCACGAGTGAGGGCCGGTTCGCAATGCACCAGCGCCATCACATCCTGCAATTGATCACGGAAGCCGTACGCTCCGCCGGATTGATAGAACCCGGTACGCGCCCACAGGCGGCAACTCAACGTCTGATACAACAGCCAGCCGTTGGCCATCACATTGACGGAAGGATCGGGAGTTTCGATCTGAACCGCGCCGAGCGTCTGACGCCAATACTGCCAGACTGCTTCGAGAGCGACACGGCTGGCTTCGGCGGGGCGGAAGCGGCGGATCAGCGTTTGCACTTCAGCGATGGATCGCCCCACTCCGAGGCGGAAGCTGGTTTCACGCTGCTGTCCCGCAGGCAAATCAAAAGTCACTTGCACCGCGCCGCACGGGTCCAGCCCCGCGCCCGTTTTTCCGGAAAGCCGCGTCCGCTTGAGGGCCGCCGGATCGGACAGGCTGCCGTTGCGGCCGATGAACTCCCGCCGATCGCCCGTGATGGTTCGACTGGAATCATTCACGTCCACGAAGGCGATGCGTTCGGCGAACTCGGTGTTGAAAGGATTGCGGGCCAGCAGCGCGCCGGTCTTGGCGTCCACCTCGGTCTGTACGTGCATCAGACTTTTGTGGCGCAATTCTCCCATGACCCATTCCCAGTAACCGGTAGCGGACAGGACGCGCGGACGTCCCGAAACATTGCGGAGTTTCAAGACCGCGAACTTCACGGGCGCGTCCATCGCCACGTAAACCGTCAGCTCGGAAGCGATGCCGTTCTCGGTGTGCTCGAATACGGAATAGCCGAAGCCGTGACGGATGACGTAAGGCGTCGCGCCGCGCGCGGGCAGCGGCGTGGGCGACCAGAACTGACCGGTCTGCTCATCCCGGATGTAGAACGCTTCACCGGTGGTGTCGCTGACGGGATCATTGCTCCAGGGCGTCAGTCGAAACTCATGGCAATTCTCGACCCAGGTGTAGGCGCTGCCGCTCTCCGAAATGACCGTTCCGAAATACGGATTGGCCAGCACGTTCACCCACGGGGCGGGAGTGACTTGGTCTGCGGACAACGTAATTATGTATTCGCGTCCATCGGGAGTAAAACCGCCGGCTCCATTGTTAAAAATCAATTCCGGCGGCGGGAGCGGCTTGAACAACTCGCGCCCGGGCGAGCGGGACGGCGTGAGCAGCGGGATGATGGGCGCAGGAATTACGGAGCGCTCCATCTGTTCGGTCAGCGTTCCATTTTCATCGGACAGGACCAGGCGCGCGACCGATTGAAGCAGCACCCGGTCTTCGCTGGAAACTTGATCCAGTCGCCGGACAAAAATGCCGCCCGGCTTGTCGAGCATCTGGGCTTCGAGGCCGGAGGCAATCAAACTGAAGATCTGATCCTGCAAGGGCTGGCGATACACGGACACGTCTTCGTTGAGAATCACCAGGTCCACCGGCAGTCCCTTCATCCGCCAGTAGGAGTGAGCCTGGAGGAGCTGCTGAACGATCTCGATTCTGCCGAGGTCGCCGATGCGGAGCAGGACGATCGGCACGTCACCGGAAATGCCATAGCCCCACAGTCCGCTTTGGCCGCGCCGGTTGTTGAGCAACACGCTGGGCGTGGCCCGGCGCGTCGGATTGGCATAGATCAAAGAGCTCGCCAGCCGGGCGTAGAGCTGCGCGTTGGCTTCGGAGGCGTTGAGGTGGCGCAGCGTGACCTGACTGTGCGTCCAAGCGAGGTCCAAGGCCCGGTCGGCCATGCGCGGGTTGTAATATTTTTCCACGAGCGCCAGCGCCGCGTCCCGGGTTTCCGCCATGCCCATGACGAGATCGATGCGGGCCGTTTCGTGCGGCATCAAGATGACGGTGCGTCGCAACGAACTGATGGGATCGAGAACGGAACCAGTGGTGTTGGACAGCGGTGCGTCGCTCTGTAGCGCGGCCGGATCGGCCACGGTCCGGCCTCGTCCGATGAACCTGCCGCGGTCGGTCTCGCAAGACACTTCGCCCTGGTCGCCGCCCTGACCGACCATGAAGTTCAAGAGCCACGGCGGCTTTTCCCCTTCGGAGCGGGGACGGCGCGTGCAAAGAACGGCCGGACGCGGACTCAGAAATTCAGTTTGCACGAACAGATTGCTGAAGGCGGGATGGGAAGCGTCCGCGGCGGGAGGCGCGAGCACGACTTCGGCGTAACTGGTCAGTTCGATGACGCGTCGCGCGCCGGAAAGATTGGTGATGGTCACCCGGCGCAACTCGACGTCGTCCTCGGGCGAGACGCTGATGTCGGTGTGAATTTCCAGACCCGCATGGTGCTGGCGAAACTCGGCGCGGGCCTGGGTGAAAATGGCATCGCAGCGTTTGGTGACGCACCCGCAAGGTTGATGAGCGGCGGACCAGAATTCGCCGCTGGCCAGATCACGCAAATAGAGAAAAGTGCCCCAGCAATCGCGCGTGGCATCCTCGCGCCAGCGGGTGACGGCGAGATCGCGCCAGCGGCTGTAGCCGCCGCCCGCGCTGCTGACCATGACATGATAGCGGCCATTGGACAGGAGGTGGACTTCGGGGGCGCGCGTGTCGGAATTGGGGACGAGGCGCATGAGTCCTTCGCTGACCTGGGCGAACTTCCGCGTCTTGCCCAATTCAAACTCTTCGGAGAGCACCTTGGCGGTGGTGTTGGGCACGCGCTCTTGCAAGAGCAGGTCCGCAGCCCGGAGCGGTGGGCACAAGAGGAAACGCCGTTGCATCGGGCAGTCCAGCAACCGATACGCGAGGGCGAGCAGGCTCATCC
The DNA here is from genome assembly GCA_043785945.1 of Akkermansia sp. Classification (GTDB taxonomy): domain Bacteria; phylum Verrucomicrobiota; class Verrucomicrobiia; order Limisphaerales; family SIBH01; genus JANNGC01. Next base: position 1,764 of record JAYVWQ010000038.1, on the reverse strand, counting down.
CCTGATGATGGGCCATGTACGAGCGGATGGTGACACTGGCCCGGCCCGGCGGCAGACGCGAAGGAGTGTAATCCACTGCCTCGTAAAATCCGTAAGCGCCTTCGCGTCCTTCGGCGGCGAGGAGTTCAAGATTCTCGCAGGCTTCGCGGGGCGCAACCATCAGGGCCATCGCCGTGGCGTAAGGAGCAATCACGAGATCTTCCGCCAAGCCGCGTTTCAAACCAAGGCCCGGCACGCCGAAGGCGCGGTACTGGTAATTCAGATGCACGTCGGTGCGGTTGTAGCCGGATTCGGAAACACCCCAGGGGACACCGCGCAACTGGCCGTATTTGATTTGCTGCCGGACGGCCCCCTTGCAGGTTTGATCGAGCAAGGTGTTTTCGTAATTCGGCATGACCAGCAGCGGCATCAAGTACTCGAACATCGACCCACTCCACGAAGCAAGCAGCGGATCGCCCCGCAACGAGACGAGCAGACGGCCCAGCGAGAACCAGTGCTCCTGCGGAATTTGTCCCTGCGCGATGGCGACGTAGCTGCACAAGCGCGCCTCGGACGCCAGCAGATCATAGAAGCTGGCGTCATTGCGGCTTTCGGTGACGTTGAAACCAATGGCGAAAAGCTCGCGCGCGGGATCGAACAAAAAGCTGAAATCCATCTCGGCCATCTCGGCGGTTTGCCGGGCCAGGGTTTCCAGAGCGAGGATGCGCTGGCGGGCGCGATCGCTGGCTTCCCGAACAGAACTCAGCCATTGGGCCTGCCCTGCTTCCTCGGCGGGCTTTCGGGATGAGGCCAAGTCCAGGGAGTGGACTTGCAGCGCCGCTTCGAGCAAGGGGCAGAGTGATTGATCCAACTCCGACAACTCGCGCAGCGTGGGCGACTGGTCGAGTTGGGCGAGCTTTTCAGACAGCGGCCCGGCCGGGACAGGCGACAATGCCAGCCAAGGCGCGAGGAAAAGTAAATCGTCCAAATGCTCCCGGCAGTTTCGTTCTAGAGCCTGGGTCCACCATTTCAATTCCTCCTCGGCTCCATCGGGAAGCGCGGCATTCAAAGCCGCCGCCCGATCCGCCGTCCGTTGCAGCAAGTCAAACCCTGCACGCAGGGTTGCGGGTGGCTGCGCCAATTCCGCTTTGAGATGTTCCAGCTCGGAACTCTCGCCGGTCAGCTCGTGGAGAATGCCCGCGGTGTCGGACAGGCCGGCGAAAATCTGGGGAGTGAAGATGGGTTGATCCGAAAATTCCGTCAGGCCCGAACTGAGCGTCAGCAGATGGCCCGCGAGGTTGCCGCTGTCCACGCTGGAAACATAGAGCGGCAGCAAGGGCGTGAGTGTGCGCGTGTCATACCAATTGAAGAAGTGGCCCCGATGTCGTTCGAGGCGTTGCATGGCGTCGAGGGCGTCGAGGGTGCGCCGCAGGAGCTGGCCCACCGACAGATAGCCGAAATCGCACGCGGCCAGATTGGCCAGCAGGGCCAGTCCCATGTTGGTGGGCGAAGTGCGGGAAGCCACCACCGGGATAGGATCTTCCTGGAAATTATCCGGCGGCAGCCAGTGCTCTTGCGCCGTGACGAAGGTTTCAAAAAAGCGCCACGACTTGCGCGCCGTTCTCCGAAGGAAGGCTGACTGCTCCGGCGTCAACTCCGGCGCCGCCGAAAGTTCAATGGGCTGGCTGATGCGCCAGGCGATCCAAGGGGAAACCAGCCAGAGGCACAGGAAAGGCGCGGCCAAAGACAACTGCGCAGGCTGCATCAAGGCTAGGAAAGCCCCGC
>JAYVWQ010000037.1:0-5445 GCA_043785945.1 Akkermansia sp. | reverse complement strand
CTCGTCAGTGGTGCGCCCGCCGCGGATTGCCGAAGCCCCCGCGAGCTTGGAATGCAGCGAATGGGGGACACTCCAAATCGGGGACAACCGGCTCATCATCGGACTCGTCAAGCGCGTGCATGTGCGCGACGAACTGATCGATCCGGCGACCCTGAGGATTCGAAGCGAGCTGTTTCACGTCGTCGGACGGATGGCCAGCCCGCACTGGTATTGTCGCACGCGAGATCGTTTTGAAATGATCCGGCCTGACTAGGCAGGGCGGGTTGCAGATGAGGCCGTGGTTCAACCGCTACGATGTTAAACAGTTTTCAAAATGGTCAGCGTTGGGTCAGTGAGAGTGAACCGGAACTGGGGCTGGGCCTGGTGGGCCGCGTCACGAATCGAACGGTCACGCTTGGCTTCGGCGCGAGCGGCGTGACGCGCGAATACGCCCTCGACAATGCGCCGCTGCGCCGCGTGCGCTTCCGGGTCGGCGACACGCTCCAGAGCCGCGCCGGGACGAAGCTGGTGGTGCAATCCGTGGCCGAGCGCGGCGGAATCATCTTTTACCGGAGCGAGGGAGGGGAGCTGGGCGAACCGGAACTGAGCGACGCCATCAGCTTCAACCAGCCCGAGGAGCGCCTGCTCGCCGGACAGCTGGATGCGCCCGACGTATTCGATCTGCGCATGGCCGCGCTGGAACAGCAGCATCGCCGCCGTCAGTCGAAGGTGCGCGGCTTCGTGGGCGGACGGATCGATCTTATTCCCCACCAGCTCTACATCGCTTCCGAAGTCGCGAGCCGACTCGTGCCGCGCGTCCTGCTGGCCGACGAAGTGGGGCTGGGCAAGACGATTGAAGCCTGCCTTATTCTGCACCGGCTCATTCTGACGGGCCGGGCGCAACGCGTGTTGATCCTTGTGCCCGACTCGCTGGTCCATCAGTGGTTCGTGGAACTGCTGCGCCGCTTCAACCTTTGGTTTCACATCTTCGACGAGGAACGGTGCGAGTCCCTCGAAGCCACCGATCCTGAGACCAATCCCTTCCTTGATGATCAACTCGTGCTCGCCAGCATCCGTCTTTTCGCCGGGAATGAGCGGCGCGTGCAGCAGGCGCGGGCGGCCGGCTGGGATTTGCTCGTCGTGGATGAGGCGCATCATCTCGGCTGGTCGCCCGGGCAGGTCAGCCCCGAATACGCCGTGGTCGAGACACTGGGCCGTCGGACGCCGGGCCTGCTGCTTCTGACGGCGACGCCGGAACAGCTCGGCATGGCCAGCCACTTCGCGCGGCTGCGGCTGCTGGACCCGGATCGGTTTTACGACCTGGATGCATTCATCGGCGAAGCGGCGCACTACCGGGAAGTCGCGCGGATCGCGGAGCAGTTGTTGAACAACCACCCACTCGCGCCGGGCGAAGTGACGCAACTCACCCACCTTCTCGCCGACAACGAAGCGAACGTGCGCGCCAAGCTGGGGAAGATCACCGCGGGCGACGGCGCAGTGCGGGATGAATTGATGGGCGCGCTGCTCGACCAGCACGGCACGGGCCGCGTGATGTTTCGCAACACCCGCGCCACCACGGCGGGTTTTCCGAAACGCCACGCGCGGCTCCATCCGCTCGAAGCGACGGCGGATCACACCGCGCGCTGGGACGCGCTGGCGGAGGAATTCAGCGCGGACACCGATGAAAGTGTGGCGGAATTTTTTGAGCCGGATTTCGCCAAGGACGAGCGCATCGGCTGGCTGGCTGATCTGCTGCGCGAACTGGGTGAAAAAAAAGTTCTGCTCCTCTGCCGCACGCAGCGCAAGGTCGAAGCCATTGAGGCGGCCCTGCGACAGCGGTTGAACGTAAAGATGGCGGTGTTTCACGAGGGGCTTTCACTAGTGCAGCGCGACCGGAACGCCGCGTGGTTCGCCGAGCCGGACGGCGCGCGGCTGCTCATCTGCTCGGAGATTGGGAGTGAGGGACGGAACTTTCAGTTCGCCCATCACCTCGTCCTGTTCGATCTGCCGCTCGACCCGGAACTGATCGAGCAACGCATCGGGCGGCTCGACCGCATCGGCCAGACCTCGGAGATTCAAGTGCATGTGCCCTTCGTCGCCGGCAGTCCGCAGGAAGTTCTGGCCCGCTGGTATCACGAGGGGCTGAACTCATTTGAAAAAAATCTGCACGGTGGCCGAGCGTTGCTGGAACAGTTTCGCACCCGCGTCCATGACCTCGCGCAAGACTTTCATGAGACGGGCCAGACGTCGCGGACGGAACTCGAACAGTTGATCCAAGCGACCCAGTGCGCTCGGGAGGAACTGACCGCCCGGCTGGAGCAGGGCCGCGACCGGCTGTTGGAAATGAACTCCTTCCGCTCTGAAGTGGCGGCCCAGCACGTTCAGGAAATCCAGCGGCAGGATGCGGACACGTCGCTTGATGATTTCATGCTCGCGGTCTTCGATCACTGTTCCATCCACGTCGATGAACTGGGGCCGCGCACCTATCGCCTCGGCTCGGCGGGCGTCTTTGCGGATTCTTTTCCCGGACTGCCCGCCGAAGGATTCACCGTTACTCGGAATCGCCAGCGTGCTCTGTCCCGCGAGGAAGTGCAGTTTCTAACGTGGGATCATCCGCTCGTCACCGGCGCGCTCGACCTGTTGCTTGGCTCGGAGAAGGGCAACAGCAGCTTCGCGAAATGGCCGGATGCGCGGACGCCGGGACTTTACCTCGAAGTGATCTGCGTGCTCGAGTGCATCGCCCCGCCGTCCCTGCATGTGGACCGGTTCCTGCCGCCCACTCCGCTGCGCGTGCTGGTGGATCATCGCGGGCAGGACGCGGGGAAATCCCTCCCTGCGGAGACGCTCGCGCGACACCTCAAAAAGGGAGACGCCTACCCGCTGCTCGAACAGCCGGAGCTGCGCGACGACTTGCTGCCGGGCTTGCTGGCCAAGGCCCAAGAGATCGCGCGCGCCCAAGTTCCTGGACTGGTGGCGCAAGCTCGCAAGGAAATGACCGCCCGGCTGAACCACGAAATCGCGCGCCTCCGCGAGCTGCAAAAGGTCAACCGCAGTGTACGGGCGGAGGAAGTGGAATTGCTCATCGCGCAGCAGCGCGCCCTGGACCAACATTTGAGCGAAGCGCGTTTGCGTTTGGATGCGGTGCGACTCATTCAGCGCGGGCCGGCGTGAAGGGACGTCAAGTCCTGGGAGCGTCGGCCTCCCTGCCGGCGAAATCACCTTAATTTGATCACGTCCGCACCAACTACGATCCCGACGGCAAGCATGCCGGTGCTCCCAGAGGCCAGTTCCAACTTCACGACCACTCCGGTCTACGGCTGGCGCAAGCGGTAGAACTTTGCCGCCGACATGGCCGGTACCGTCACTGGATTGGTCGCACCACTCACCGAGTTCACCCAGTTGGTGGGTGCGAGGCTCAGGGTTTCCTGGAGCACGAAGCCGGGCGTGGCCGGCGTCCAGGAGATGGTCGCGGTGTCGGAAGCGGATGGAACAATGACCAGCGTGGGCGCGCTCACACTTTGCACCGCCACGGGCCAAGCCCAGAAGCCACCGGTGACGGAATACTGGCCGTTGGTCAACGGCCCGCCCGCGTCCGGCTGCCCGATGGTGCCGCTCACGGAATACACGCCGCCAGTGCTGGAACCGGCACCGCCGTCAATGGTGGACCAATCAATGGAGTAATTCTGCGCAGACCCAAGGATGGGAACGAGCAGCCCCAACGTCAGATAAAATAATTTCATGATGCCTTTCCTTGGTCAGCGAGGCATCCCCTCAACGCGGGCCGATGGCGATGAAGCTAAAAGGTTCGTCGAAAAACCCGATGTTCCGGACGCCCGTGTTCACGGTGAAGCCTGTGGTGCTGGCCGTGGCCACCACGGCCGCATCCAGCGAGGCCACTGCTTGGCCGGTGGCCCCACAGGAGACGGTAATGGTCGGGGCAAAACTAAACGCCGTGGTGAAGGTCACGGTGTAAACGCCGAGAGCGGTGCGGGAAGAGGTGAACCCGCTGCCCTGGATGGCGGTGCCGCCGCTGTTGACCCCGCCGCGGATGATGCGCAGGTTTTCCTCGCCGCCGGGGGCGAAGTATTGGCCGCTGCCGCCCAGCTTCACGTCGCCCAAGACCTGGAGTTTTGCGGTTGGATTGGTGGTGCCCAGACCCACGTTGCCGGCCGCGTTCCAGAACAGGGCGATTTTTTCCGTGGCGAGCTGTTTTGTGCCTAAAGCGCCGCCGTTGTAACCGAACAGCACCGGGCCGTAGATCACGTTGCTCACACCGGCAAAGGGTTTGCCGCCGCCATACCAGCCGAGGCCGTGATTGTTGTCGCTGCGAAACCAGAGGTTGCCGTCGTAGAGGCGCACGCCGCCGCTGGCCGCCAGTTCGCTGCTAAAAGACTTCGCGCCGGTGAAGGTCTGGCTGCCCGTCAGCAGCGCCACATTCGCTGAAAGCCGCGCATCAGAAACCGTCCCGCTGGCCAGGTTGTCTGCGCTCAAGCCCGTCAACCCCGCGCCGCTGCCGGTGAGAGCTCCCGCATTGAGCGAAGTTAAGCCGCTGCCATCACCCGCGTGGAAGCCGCTGATAGTCGCCGTGTTGAAGAACACCGTCAGCGTGTCGGAAGTGTCGTTTGCGCTGATCAAATCCAGCTTCCCATCCCCGTTCACATCCGCAGACGTGACTTCAGCCGGTGGGCCGCCCTCGGCCAGCGAGGAGGCGGTCACAAACCCGCCGTTCCCGTTGTTCGTCAACACCCTCAGCGTGGCGGTAAAATAGATCGCACTGATCAAATCTGGCTTCATATCCCCGTTCCCATCCGCGGACGTGACTGAAAATGGATTGGCGCCCACGCCCGGCGAGGAGGCGGTCACAAAGCCGCCGCTCCCGTTGTTCGTCAACACCGTCAGCGTGTTAGCAAGGCGGTTCGCGCTGATTAAATCCGGCTTCCCATCTCCGTTCACATCCGCTGACGTGACTGAAAACGGCCCGTTGCCCACGCCTGGTGAGGAGGCCAGCCCAAACCCGCGGCTCCCGTTGTTCGTCAACACCGTTAGCGTGTCGGCATCGAAGTTTGCGCTGATCAAATCCGCCTTCCCATCCCCGTTCACATCCGCGGACGTGACTGAATGTGGACCGATGCCCACGCCCGGCGAGGAGGCGATCACAAACCCGCCGCTCCCGTTGTTCGTCAACACCGTCAGCGTGTTGGCCGTGAGGTTTGCGGTGATTAAATCCGGCTTCCCATCCCCGTTCACATCCGCAGACGTGACTGAAATTGGACCGTTGCCCACGCCCGGCGAGGAGGCGATCACAAACCCGCCGCTCCCGTTGTTCGTCAACACCGTCAGCGTGTTGGCACTGAAGTTCGCGCTGATTAAGGAACCGCTGATTTAATCGGCATTCGTAATTTTGCGTGAATCCCGACTCGCCAGGATGACGCAGGAACGATTTTGTTTTCAGCAGAAAGTAATTTG
>JAYVWQ010000036.1:0-3567 GCA_043785945.1 Akkermansia sp. | reverse complement strand
CTGATTTTCACCGCTCTCCTCATCAGTTTATTCGCACTCCTCCCCGCTCGCGCGGCCGACACGAACGCCCTTTCCCCAATCATCAGCTACCAATACCTCGACTCGCTCGACGAACCGGGCGCGAGCAACACCGTCATCAGCACGGTGGTGAGCTACCAATACGAGGACGCGCTGAACGCACCGGGTTCGGAGACCACCATCATCAGCCCCATCGTGAGCTACCAGTATTACGAGTGGCCGGGCGACGAGAACGTGGTGCTCCAGAGCAGTGCGAAGGTGAGTTATTTTTTTCAACCAAGTGGGAACGGTGGCTCGGTGGTGGTGCAAGGCAAAGTTACGGGGGGAACAGGCACACCGGTTGCCAATGCCGCCGTCACGCTCTCGATCAACCTCGCCCCGGTGCAGCAGCGGGTGACGACGGCAGATGGCGCGTATGCGTTTGCGCCAGTGGATGCGGGCCTGTATGTCATCACCGTGGCGGCGTCCGGCTTCGCGAATTCGGCACGGGCGCTCACGGTGGGGGCCGTTGATCCGCAACAAGATTTCCGCCTGAGTCCGCTGTCTGCGGCACCGACGCTGGCGCAAACAGTTCGCATTCCGCCCGTGGCCTTCACGCAGCCGCCCACCGGGCCGCAAGGAGCCACGCTGAAAATTTTTAACGGAGTTGCCTTTGTTCTGCTGACGAATGCGACGCAGGTTTCAGGAAACCGGCGGACGATTGTTCTGACGCATGGGTGGACACGCAATCCGTTCTGCCAGTTGCAAAACGGCATCGAAGACTGGCCCAAGCAGATGGCCAAGGCATTGGTTGACCACGGCATCTCACTCGAATCCGCCAACATCGTGGGGTGGGATTGGTTCGCGGCGGCGAAGTTCGACGCGGTGTTGTTGTGCGCCGTGCCGCCGGAAGAGAACACCCCAAAGCAAGGCGTGGCGCTGGGGCGTGCTTTGCAAACGGCGCTCGGAACTGGTTACGCGAAGCCGGTTCATTTCGTCGGTCACAGTCTCGGCACGCTGGTCAACGCGGCGGCGGCAAACTATCTCCACGGAGATCGCACCGCCACGGCAAGTCAGGAGACGGCCAACTCCCCGTGGCTGCCGGGTCGCACGCACCTGACGCTGTTTGATGAAGCGGAAGTTTCGAGCACACTGCATGGGCAGGCCAGTTTTGACGGACTCACGGTCACGCCAGTGGATGCAGCGCGCGGCGTGACACTCTACGCGGCAGAGACAATTGAGAAATGGAAGAATCCACTGCCGCTGCGATTTGCATGGGCGGACAACTACGTTTCCTTGGTTGGCTTTGCCCACGACAACGCCGTGAACGTGCTGCTGGAGCGGGCGGTGGATTATTTCAGCCCGAATCCGTTCGCGTGGCACAGCTATCCGCAGGTCTGGTATCAAGGCAGCATCGCCACGCCGTCCGGTTCGGAACTCGGCTTTCGCTACAGCTTCGAGCACTTCGGAGCCGACGGGCCTACCGGGCAATTCCCGCCTTCGACCACCGAACTGCCGAAGGGCGTGGTCTATGACCAAAGTCCCTTTGGCTCGAATCCGCTCGACCTGCGGAAGCTGCCTTTCAACAGCCATTCTTTTCTCGGCTCGACGGCGAACCGCGTCATCAGCGCCATCGACGGCAGCATCGCAGTGGTGGGAGATGTGGCCGCCGTGGTGAAGGAGGAAGCGACGCGAGCGAAGGACGCCATTGCCGGTGGATTTAATTACCTGAGCGACCGGGCCGGAGAAGCCAGCCAAAAAATCATCAACGTCTTCAACCCCGGAACTGTGCGTTTCTTTTTCCGAGGCGGAAGTTCTGGCGGAGGCGGTTCGGGCGGCGGATTCCTCAAGCACGCCGCAAAACTGGCCGACGGGACGACCAACACCGGCTCGATGGCGTGGATTCCAATTCAGATTCCGACGGGCGCGACGGCGATGGCCTTTGATTTTTCAGTGACGGGCGATCCCATCGACGACGTGCTGGTGTGTGGCATCGGCGAAACGAACTTGTTCTCGCTGGAAGCGAAATACATCCCGACGAACCATTTTTCGTCGAGCCGGCTGATCGATGTTTCGGCTTGGGCCGGTCAGCATGTGGAGCTATTTATCGGGTTGATGGGGACGACGGCTTCAACGAACTGCACGTTGCAGGTGGAGAACATCCGATTCTATTCGCTGGAGCAGCCGCGTTTGGAAATCGCGCGCGCTGGAAATGCGCTGCTGCTTTCCTGGCCGACGACAGCGGCGGGCTATTCCGTCGAGAGCACACTGGCGTTGTCAGCACCGAATTGGGAGCCGGTGACGAATGTGCCGGTCGTGGTGGACGACCGGTATGTGCTCACCAACTCAGCGTCCGCGAGCAGCCGTTTCTTCCGGTTGCGGCAGTAGAACTTTTTCAGAGTGAGTCTCGCACCTCGACTGCGACACGGAAAAGAGGCGAAGAAGCGGAAGGTTCCTCCCGCAAGTGTTGCCGTCTGAAACCGGATTCGATAAAGACTTCGCCATGCCGAACGCCCCTGATCTGCTGCCCACGCTGAAGCAATACTTCGGCTTCGACTCATTCCGGCCTTTGCAGGAGCAGATCATCCGCGACGCGCTGGCGGGGCGGGACGTTTTTGCGCTGCTGCCCACGGGCGGCGGCAAGTCGCTGTGCTTCCAACTCCCCGCGCTCGTCCGGCCCGGTCTGACGGTGGTGGTGTCGCCGCTCATTGCCTTGATGAAGGACCAGGTGGACTCCATGCAGGCGAGTGGGGTGGCGGCGACGTTTCTGAATTCCTCGCTGAACACGGCGCAGGCCCGGATGCGTTTTGACGGATTGAATCACGGCGAATACCGGCTGCTCTATGTCGCGCCGGAGCGGCTGATGATTCCAGGTTTCCTCGACGACGTGCGGCGCTGGAACGTGAACCTCATCGCCATCGACGAGGCGCATTGCATCAGCGAATGGGGCCACGATTTCCGTCCCGAGTATCGTCAGTTGGAGCAACTGCGCGTGCAGCTCCCGGATGTGCCCATCATGGCGCTGACCGCCACGGCCACCGAGCGCGTCCGCGCCGACATCGTCAAGCAACTGAAGCTGCGCGAGCCGGGCCTTTACACCGCCAGCTTCAACCGTCCGAACCTCACCTATCGCGTGCTGCCCAAGGCCGGGCCGTATGAACAGGTGCTGGAATTCATCCGCGCGCGGCCCGGTGAGAGCGGCATCATTTACTGCCACAGCCGCAAGGGCACGGAGAGCGTGGCCGAGCGGCTGAACTCCGATGGCGTGCCCGCGCGCGCCTATCACGCCGGGCTGGAGCCGGACGTGCGCTCGAAAAATCAGGAGGCGTTTTTGCGCGACGAAGTGCGCGTGGTCAGCGCGACCGTGGCCTTCGGCATGGGCATCAACAAGCCGAACGTGCGCTTCGTCATCCACTACGATCTGCCCAAGAACATCGAGGGCTATTACCAGGAGACGGGCCGCGCGGGCCGGGACGGTCTGCCCGGCGAATGTGTGCTCCTCTTCAGCGCGGCCGATGTGGTGAAGCAGGATCGCTTCATCCAGGAGAAGCCCGGCCTGCGCGAGCAGCA
>JAYVWQ010000035.1:0-8133 GCA_043785945.1 Akkermansia sp. | reverse complement strand
CCCTGGGGCATGAGCATCGCCAGCACCAGCATGAACGCCAGTTCCAGCACCCAGCCCGCGTGCTGGCGACGCGGTGGCGGTTTTATTTTACGGGCGGGGGCCGCAGTGTGGTGGTCACGGGCGCAACAAGTCAGCCAGCGCCCTCCGTGGTTTGCTTTTTCCGCTGTCATAGACTTCTCACTTTCCTCCAATCCATTTCGCCACCTTGCCGCCCATCTTCACGAACTTGATCACGGCGGGCGTGGGCAGCGCATCGATCTGGTCATACCAGCCGCTCATCGTCTCGAAGAAATCACGCATGGCCACGAGGCGCTCGTGGTTGGACGGGTCCTTGTCTTTGGCCGTGGCTTCGGCGCACTGGCGCAGCACCTCGACGGTGGGATCGATCTCGCGCTTCTTCCGCTCGTCGAGCACCTGACGAAACATCTCCCACACGTCGGCCATCGACTCGAAGTGGTCGCGGCGGTCGCCCATGACGTGGACGACCTTGACGATGCCCCAGTTCTGCAACTCGCGCAGGTTGGTGCTGACGTTGGAGCGGGCCACGCCCAGCAGGGCGCAGATGTCCTCGGCGTGCATCGGTTTGGGGGAGAGGTAAAGAAGCGCGTGCATCTGGGCCATGGTGCGGCTGATGCCCCAGCGCACCCCCATCTCGCCCCAGTGGAGGATGAACTTCTGCTGAACGGGGGTGAGTGCTTCCATAATCGTAAAGTCTTTAATTTCTGTTACGACAGAAATAGAAGGAAATCTCTGAAATGTCAACCGTCCGTTGGGGAAAGCTTTTTCCAGAAATGGCATTGAGCCGCGCCCGGGCCTTTGGCAGTTTCGCGCCCAACAAATTTATGGAACCCACCTACACGCTCCTCGGCGGCGACGGCAAACAATACGGACCCATCTCGCTGGAGCAATTTCGCGACTGGGTGCGCGAGGGCCGGGCGGGCGCGGACACGCAGGTGTGGCGCAGCGATCAAACTGCGTGGGTGACGGCCGCCGACCTGCCGGAACTGGGCGTGCCCAAAGTGGTCGCCACCCACACCGCACCCGCCCCGATGGCCGGGCCGCTGCCGGCTCACGATCCCGCGCTGGAGCAGCAGTTAAAATCCGGCGCGGGCTGGTTCTACTGGATCGCGGCGCTCTCGCTCGTGAATTCGATCATGGCGCTAACCGGCTCCAAGTGGGGTTTCGCGCTCGGCCTGGGCGTGACGCAAATCATCGACTCGGCAGCCAATAGTTTTGGCGGCGCGGGCCAGGCGATTGCCTTCACCCTCGATCTACTGGCGGCTGGCTTGCTCGTGCTGTTCGGCGTGTTCGGGAACAAGCGGCAAGGCTGGGCCTTCGTCGTGGGCCTGGTGCTGGTGGGGCTGGATACGGTGTTGACGGGCCTGCTGCAAATGTGGATGAGCCTCGCCTTCCACGTCTTCGCGCTCTTCTGCATCTTCAAGGGCTATCAGGCCTGCCGCGCGGTGCGCGGGTGAGGGGGAGAATTTCTCGCGAAGGCTGCGAAGGAGGAAAATAATCTCTGCCCGGCTGCTTCTCTTTCCTTCGCCCCCTTCGCGGTCTTCGCGGCCTTCGCGAGACTCCCTGCCGTTTCAGCCGCCCGTTACAATTGCGGCGCACCTGACACGGGCACGTCGAAGGTTAAAGCCAACGGCTCCGCGCCTTGATCAGTCACAGTGATGGGCACCACGAGTTCGCCCGCTTTCAGATGGGTGGCCGAAAGGGTGTATTGGCCGGGCGGCAGACCGGCCGGCAGGGCGAAGTTGCCATTCTGGTCCGTGACCGCAAACCACGGATGCACGTCGCACTTGAACTTGATGAACACTTCCGGAATGGAAAAAAACAATGGCGTGACCATCCCTTTCACTGGTTGAGCGATATTCCGTTCCTTGTTGCCGCCGCCCGGTTTGGTCAGCGCGTGGACGTTGTGCAGTACCGGGTCGGAATTCTTCACCTTGAAGGTCTGCCCGGTCTGCACACCGAGAACGTAGGGGTGATACTCGCAGCCGACCTGATCCAGCGTCGGTCCCAGCCCGCTCGCGGGCGTGGGAGACGCACCGGCTTTGATGTAGATGAACACGTTGGCCAGTCCACGGTCGGCACCCACAACGTAATGGCGCGTGGTGAAAGGCTGCACCGCGAGTTTTCCACAGAGCGCGTCCGGCACGATGTTTTTTTCCGGCGGCGGATTACCACGCAAGACCGCACGGCCCATCACGGCAGGAACTGGCTGGCCGCCTCCGCGAGGGATGAATGCCACGGGCACAGGCACGGCGGACGGCACAAGCGCCACCGCCGGCGCTAAGACGGTATGGACGGACTCGACCACGCGCACCTCGACGGGCGCATTGGTGCGAAGGATCACGGGCGCGCGGTTGGTCGGGACGCGCACGAAATTCGTTTCACTGCGGGGCCGGAGTGGGACGAAGGAGGATTTCATCTCCGCTGGATTCCAGTCAGGCGCAGTATTCGTCGGAGGCACCGTGTGAGATGCGACGGTGGCCGCGACCTCCATTTCCGCGCGCGGTTCCGGGCGCAGCCAGTCGCGCATGACGAGATAGCCCAGAGCCGCCGCAATGAAGAGGAGCAGGACAAAGGTGGCCTTGGGCAGCACGGATGATGGTTCCTGTTTCATAGGTTTCAGAAGTGAACACGGTTTCGACTGAAAGGTTGCCGGGAGAATTCAACTTGTCCCTGTAGCAGCCGAGGTCATGAGGCTCCACTGAAGGCGCAAAGGAGAGAACGGATCAGAGCCTCGTAACCTCGGCTGCTACGAGCCAAACGCGGCCGCCGCTTCTGGCAATATGCGCCGCATCTCCGCGAGCCGGTAGCCGAAGCCAGCCCCGCGCAGCGTGGACAAATCCACTTTGCCAGCGCGGCGCCGGTAGAGGCCGGGATGCACCGCTTCCTCCGCGTGCGAGGCGTCGGGGTAGAACTGCATCGCGTTCGTCTCCACGCCGGCGATGGTGCCGACGTGCGCGGCCAGCAGGACATGGGGGATTTGCGCGAGCATCGGATTAGTCAAGTCCTGCACCATGAGTTGCATCCCGTGGGCCTTGGCCCAGCACGCACTGAGCAGCGCGCCCGTCTGGGTCTTGCAAGTCTTGAGCGCCACGCCCGTCCAGCCGAGTTCGCGCCCGCGCCGGACGAGCCGCCAGTGGTGCGCGCTCTCGTCGAGGAAGAGCGGCTTCCGTGCGGAGACGCTATGAACGTCGATGGGGAATTCCTCCAGCTCGTAGGGAAAGGGCTGCTCGACGTAGAGCAGCTTGTCGAAGGTGTCGCGCTGCTCGATCTGCAAACGGTCGAGGATGTCGTTGACGTACTGCGGGGCGGTGACGGTGCAGTTGAAGTCAGCGGTGAGCCACTGCACGCCTTCCTCGCGCGCGACGTCCCCTACCCTGACGAGCCGTGCGTAATCCCAGGCGCTGTCGTTACCGCGCAGTTTGATCTTCAAACACTTCAAACCGTCGCGCCGAATCCAGTCGCGCAGCAGCACGGGATAACCGTCGTTCGGCTCGTGGCCCGTGAGGTCAGCAGCGTCGAGCGGATCCAGTCCGCCCACGAGATGCCAGGCGAGGAGTTGCTGGGGAGGAGCGGCGATGAGGAAGTCGGTGGGAAACTGTTTCGCGAAGTCGTGCGAGGTGGAAGCGAGGAACGAAGCCAAATCGTGGCTCAAAAATTCAGGCGTGTAGGTCGTGTAGATGGGGCGCTGATGCAGTTGCCCAAAAGCGTCATGCAGCGCGAGGTCGAAGAGCGAGAGGCAGACCAGCGCGGCGAGCAGCGGCATGGGTTCGGCAGCGGCGTGATTGAACTGCTGGAGCAGCTTGGGGAGGACGTGCTCCTCGAAGTCAGCGCCCACTTCAAAGGCGTGCCCGCGCCCCTGGAAGTTCACCAGTTCCCGCGCCAACAGGATGGAAAACGCTTTCAGCCTCTCGTGCCGCTCCGCATACGGCAGCTTGCTCGGCCAGACCCACTGCACGCTCAACGGCGTTTCCCCCCAGCCCTCGGCGCGCTTCCCATTTCGATCTTCCACCGTCACGCACGCGCGGGCGACCGTGACGGAAGTGAGCGTCTCGGTGCCGAATTTGAGGGGCACGCGCGTCTGCACCGGGAGGAAGTAAAGCCGCGTGGCGACGACGCGCACGTCGGTGGACTTCATGGCACGGGCCGGAAGGAGAAGGTGGTTTTCATCTCCCCGAACTGCGTGCGGACCAAGGTGCCGGGCGCAATGTTGTGCCGCTTGAACCAGCCCTGCGGCACCTCGAGGACGAACTGGATATTGGAAGCCTGGGACGGCACGGATGATTCATCGTAGGGCTGCAAATCGTGAATCTCCGCGATGACACCCTCGGGATCGATGTAGGCGAGGGAGAGCGGCACGAAGGTGTTGCGCATGTAGAAGGCGCGCGGCTCGGCGGAGGGAAAGACAAAGAGCATGGCCTCGTTCTCGGGCAGGTTCGTGCGCCACATCATGCCGGTGAAAATCTCGACCGGCTTCAGGGCCAGTTCGGTGCTGACCTCCTCCGCGCCGACGTAGAGCTTGATCGTTTGGAGGCGCGGCTGGGCATGGGTGAGATAAGGCGTCGAAGGATTGGAGGCGGCGGGCGGAACAGCGTTGGTCAGGGCGGGAGCAGCGGAGGAACGCTTCGAGTCCTGGCAGCCGGACAGCGCCAGCACGCAGGCCACAAGTGGGAGCAGCAAAATTTTCACCGGACAAATTTGAAGCAAATGCCGGCGATTATCAACGACGCACACGCCCGGCAGTGGGGCAGTCCGTCCCGGCTGCCATCGTTCGGAGGGCGTCTCGCCCGCCGTCCTTCCGATCTGGCAACCGAGACGGTCGCCAGACGCGTGGCAGGCGGGACGGACTGCCCCACTATCAGGACCAGAACCACTACGCAGTTGAATCGCCATGGCCGCGCGGGCACGCTCGCCCTCCATGAATCACCTGGCCCGTGCTCGGGAAGTGTTCGACATCGAGATCGCCGCGCTCCGGCGCGTGCGCGCCCAATTGGATGGCGCGCTCGCCGACGCCGTCGAACTCGTCGTCGCCAGCGTGCAACAGCGCGGCAAGCTGGTGGTCGTGGGCATCGGCAAGTCGGGCAACGTGGGCCAGAAAATCGCCGCCACCCTGACCAGCACCGGCTCCACCGCCGTCGTTCTCAGCAGCGTGGACGCGCTCCACGGCGACCTCGGCATCGTCAATGATGGCGACGTGATTCTCGCGCTCAGTTACTCCGGCGAATCCGAGGAACTGCTGAACCTCATCCCCGCCCTCAAGCGTTTCTCCGTGAAGATGATTACGCTGACTGGCTCGCCGAAGTCTTCGCTCGCGCGCTACAGCGACGTGGTACTGAACGTGCATGTGCCGAAGGAGGCGTGTCCCTTCAATCTCGCGCCCACCGCCAGCACCACCGCCATGCTCGTGATGGGCGACGCACTGGCGATGGCTGTGCTCCAGGCGCGCGGCTTCAAGCAAAGTGATTTCGCCAAGCATCACCCGTCCGGCGCGATTGGCCGCGCGCTCCTCTTGCGCGTGAAGGACATCATGCGCAGCGGCGTCCGCAACGCCGTGGCCCCGCAGCGCCTGCTCATACGCGAAGCCTTGATGGTGATGACCCAGGCCAAGTCGGGCAGCCTGGCCGTGGTGGACGGGCGCGGCAAACTGGCCGGCGTGTTCACCGACGGCGACTTCCGCCGCCACATGGCCGAGGACGCGGAACTGCTCTCCCGTCCGCTGGCCAGCGTGATGACGCGCCAACCGATCTGCGTGCGCGACGAGGCGCTGGCCGTGGAGGCGCTGAAGATTTTCAACGAGCGGAACATCGATGATTTAATCGTGGTCAACGCGAAGAAGGAGCCGGTCGGACTCGTCGATTCCCAAGATTTGCCCAAACTCAAACTGATGTAATTCAAACCGAGGTAATGCCATGAAACTCAAACTCCTTTTCACTCTGACTGTCCTGACGGCCACCGCTCTCTTCGCTCAAAACGATCCCGATATTTCCATGCAAAAGCGCGAACACTTCGAGAAACAGATTACCAAAACCGCGAGCCTCGACTACCTGCTCTTCCTGACCGAGGGCTACGAGGCCGGCGGCGGGAAGAAATGGCCGCTCATGCTGTTCCTTCACGGCGCGGGCGAGCGCGGCACAAACGTGGCGCGAGTTGCGGTGCACGGCCCGGCCAAGCTGGTCAAGACGAAGAAGGACTTTCCCTTCATCCTCGTCTCGCCGCAGTGCCCGGAGGAACGCGGCTGGAATGATGACGAGTTGATCGCCTTGCTCGACACCGTGATCGCGAAGCACAACGTGGACACGACTCGCGTGTACGTGACCGGCCTGAGCATGGGCGGCTACGGCTCGTGGAGTCTGGGCACGCGGTTCCCGGAACGCTTCGCCGCCATCGCGCCGATTTGCGGCGGTGGGGATCAGCTTCCCATCCTGCTCACGAGCAAAGCAAAAAAAGCGGCGCTCAAGACGATGGGCGTGTGGGCTTTTCATGGCGGGAAAGACCCCGTGGTGGCGCTGGAAGAATCGCAGCACATGACCAATGCCCTGATGCGCGCCGGCTGCAAAGACGTGAAGCTCACCGTCTATCCCGAAGCGGGCCACGACTCGTGGACGCAGGCTTACAACGAGCCGGAAATCTGGAACTGGTTCTTAGCGCACCGTCGCGCGAAGTGAATCGTGGTAGAACTGGTCGCGCTGCGACCAGTAGCGCCGCGCCGAGCGACGCAATAGATGGCCGGTGACGTTCGCACTTTCGGAAGCCTCACGGGCCGCCCGCCCGGCGCGGGCGGAGTTGTCGCAGCGCGACAACTGTCACCCCTCACCGCCCTGTCTCTTGCACCCGCGCGACGCGCCCGGTGACGGCGTTGGGATCGACCACACTGGCGCGGAACGACCACGACTTGTTCGGCTCGAGGGCGGGCGCAAAGGCGCTGGTGGACCAGAGCGGTTCGCCGCGCGCGTTGAGCAGTTCGATTTCCACCCGCACGCCCTGACGCGGCCGTGGCGTGCGGTTTTCCACCACCCCGATGACGGCGCCGGGGTTGTTGGCGGTGGCACGCTCGAAGGAAATGATTTTCGCCGGCAAGGAACGGTCGGTCTTTTGCGTTCTCCCCGAGCGCCAGTATTTCATGCCCACCAGCGCGAGGACGAGGAACACGGCCAGCGCAGAAGACAGCAGCAGCCCCTTCCGCCGACCGCTTTTCTTCGCCGGCGCAGCCACGGCCAGCGCAGTCAAAGTGCCGCAGTGCGGGCAGGCCACGGATTGCCCGACTGCTTCCACGGGAAATTCAATGTGCCCGCCGCACTGGGCGCAGGCGCACTTCACATAAGTCGTTTCACTCACTCCGCGAACTCTGCCAGCGCGACGCGGCGCACGTCACGATTTCTTGGGAGGAGGTTCATAACCACGAGGCGAACCACTGGCTGATCCGGGCCAGGGGTGAAGGCCGTTTCTGCCGGCGATGCCGGCGACGCCGGGCGTCATGGACCGACTCCGCAAACTCGGCGGCCTGCGCCTGATCAATCCGGTGACGGGCCGTGATGTTGGAATCCTCGCCGGTCGCGGCGGGCAGCGGCCGTTCGTATGCGGCCAGCCAGTTTTCGCGCGCCACTAGTTTCAAGGTGTCGCCCGGCACGTCGTGGATGACATTTAACTCCGGCGGGTGCAGCGCGAGTCCAAAGGTCCGCACCGCCGGAGCAATGGCCCGGAGCGTGAGCACGAACGGGGCGGTGACTGCGGGTGCTTCTTTCACCGCCATCAGGTCGACATCGAAACAGAATTCGCGCAGCGCGGGGACCACCGCCTGCAAGCAGCGCGCCTCAATTTCCATGTGCGCGTCGTAGATGCTGCGCGACTCAGCCAGCCGTGCGAAGCGCCACCGCATCTCGCCGCAGAGCAGCGGAGCCTGGAAGCGGGAGGTGTCCCCGCGCAGGTGCGTGCCCTCGTCGCCCCAGTTCGTGGAGAGGGCGACGCGCGGGAAAACAAAATAGCGGGCGCTCTCGACCTGATACTGGTGAAAGAGTTTTTTCCACGAGCTGGCCGGCCAGTTCCGCACGCACGCCGGGAGTTGCGCGGAGAAGGCCGCATTGGGCGGACGCTCCTTCAGCCAGCTTCGGAAGCCGC
>JAYVWQ010000034.1:0-8333 GCA_043785945.1 Akkermansia sp. | reverse complement strand
AATAAATTGTTTGTCGGAAATCTTTCCTTCAATACCACCGAGAACGACCTGAACGACGCGTTTGCCGCGTTTGGCACGGTCACTGAAACCAACCTGATGATGGATCGCATGACCAACCGCCCCCGTGGCTTTGGTTTCGTGACCATGAGTTCCGCTGACGAAGCCCAGAAGGCCATCGAAGGTTTGAACGGCAAGGAAGTGGACGGTCGTGCTCTCACTGTCAACGTGGCCAAGCCCCGCGAAGAGCGTCCGGGCGGCGGTGGCGGTGGCGGTCGTGGCGGCGAACGCGGCGGCGGCGGATACGGCGGCGGCGGCGGCGGCGGTGGCGGTCGTGGTCGCTACTAGGATTTTTGATTTCTCGCGTCGAGGCCCGGTTCCGCCGGGCCTCGATTTTTTTTGCCCACACCCGCGAAGGTCCGGCAGACATGCCCTGCCCTTCGCTCCCTCCCGCTGTCTCCAAATTCACCGCAATGCTCATTGCAGGAGCGCGGCGGAGCGCGATGCCTCAAGGCTGCGGGCGGCGGACGCCGAGTCCGGCATTCGTGTCACCTTGAAAGCGGTGGGCTTTCCAACGCGTTCCGGACTGCGAACTCGGCGGGCCGCTCATAATGTTTTCAACTCCGCCAGGCCGCTGATGTTTTTCATCGTCTCCAGACTGACCGTGATGACCTGCCCGATCAACTAGAGGAGAGCACGGGGGCATCTTGAAACTGTTGTTGCCGGGGAATTTCATAAAAATCTCACACCCAGTCCGCGAAGGGCGCAAAGGCTGGAAAAGTTTTACTTCTTCGCGCCCTTGGCGTCCTTGGCGTGAGGATCTCATATCTGGACCCAAACGAGGCTTGGGCGCGGGGGCAGGCGGGAGCCTGAAACCTGGGAGCGCCGGCTTCCCAGCCGGCGAGTTTGTGCCCACCACACGTCACCGCGCCGACAAGGATGCCGGCGCTCCCAGACTCCGTCCAAGAAGCGGGTCGAGATGCGCCCGGAGGGCACGCTTTTACATTTTGCAGCTTGAGCTTGGGAGGATTTGCGGCACGATGCCGTCTATTCCCCAGTGCGAAGCTGATTGTATGAAAAACCCAGTGTTGTCTGTCTTGAGCGGTGTCTTCCTGTCGGCCTTTCTAGCCGCTACGGCGGGGGCCAGTGACGTGGTCATCAATGAGATCATGTTCCACCCCTACCACACCGCAGCCCAGGCTGAGGACGCGGGCCAAGAGTGGGTGGAATTGTTCAATGGCGGCACGAACACTGTCAACTTGCAGGGCTGGCGTTTGAGCAAGGGCGTGGAGTTCACCTTCACCAATTCGACACTCGGACCCGGCGGTTATCTCGTGGTCGCGGCGAGCCGAACCAACTTCCTCGCGCATTACCCCGCCATGACTAATGTGGTGGGCGACTGGTTTGGCCGCCTGAGCAACACGGACGACGAGGTGCGCCTGCTGGATGCGACGGGCGAAGAAATGGACCGCGTGGCCTACGCCGACAGTGGCGACTGGGCAGTGCGGGCCCGACTGTCGGCGGATGCGCTCGGGTTGCGCGGGTGGGACTGGCTGGCCCCGCAGGATGGCGGTGGGATGACGCTGGAATTGATCAACCCCAACATGCCGAACGAGTATGGTCAGAACTGGTCGGCCAGCACGCCGGTGGGCGGCACGCCGGGCGCGGTCAACTCCGTCTTCACGAACAACACCGCGCCGTTCATTCAAGGCGTGTCGCACTTTCCCCTCGTGCCGCGTTCCACCGAGAGCGTGACGGTGAAGGCCCGCATCCACGACGAACAAACCAACGGGCTGGTCGTGACGCTTTATTACCGCAATGCCAGCTCAGCGTCGCCCCCGGCCTTCACCGCGCTCGCCATGTTTGATGACGGCGCGCACGGGGACGACCTCGCGGGGGACGGATTGTTTGCCGCCGCCATTCCCGCGCTGGCGAATAACGTCGTGGTGGAATTCTACGTGAGCGCCACGGACTCGGGCGCGCGCCAGCGCACCTGGCCCGCGCCCGCGCGCAACGCCCCGGACCTCGGCGGCGCCGTGCTCCCGCCCGAGAGCGGAGCCAACGCCCTCTACCAGGTCGACGACTCGGTGGCCTACACGGGCAACCAGCCTTACTACCGCATCATCCTCACCGAGACCGAGCGCGCTTTCCTGGCCAGCATTCAAGGCAGCCTCCGCACCAGCGATGCCGCGGCGCACGGCACCTTTGTCTCCGTGGATGCGAACAGCACGGAGGAACATCACTCCACCTCCTACCGGCGGCGCGGCGCGGGCAGTCGCGGCGCGACCATTCCCAACTACCGCGTCAATTTCGCCTCCGACCACCGCTGGAAAGGCGTGACCGGCATCAACCTCAATTCCCAATACACCCACTCCCAAGTCGCCGGCTCCGTGCTCTCCGCCCTCGCCGGCTTGCACGCCGAATATCAAAAACCCGTCCAGTTGCGCGTCAACAATGCCAACCTGGCCAACGCCGGTTCCCCCCAGTTCGGTTCCTTCGCCCAGCAGGAACTGCCCGACGGCGACTACGCCAAAAATCATTTCCCCGACGACTCCAGCGGCAATGTCTATCGCGCCTCCAGCGGATCGCACTCGGCCACTCTTTCCTATCTCGGCACCGACCCGAACTCATACATCGCCAACGGCTACAGCAAAACTTCCAACGGCGCCGAGAATGACTGGGCCGACCTCATCAGCCTCACCGACATCCTCAACAACACGCCCGACAGCAACTACGTCGCGGCCGTCCAGCAACGTCTCAACGTGCCGCAATGGATGATTTACTTCGCCGTCTTCACCCTCCTCGACAGCAAGGAAACCAGCCTCGGCATCGGCGACGGCGACGACTTCGGCCTCTATCGCGGCCTCCTCGACCCCCGCTTTCAACTCCTCGGCCACGACTTCGACACCGTCCTCGGCCAGGGCGACACCCCCGGCAACGTCAACGACGCCCTCTTCCGCGCCACCACCGTCCCCGCCATCAACCGCTTCCTCAAGCGCCCCGAGTTCGCCCCCCTCTACTACCGCACCCTCACCAACCTCCTCGCCACCACCTTCGCCCCCGCGCCCCTCGCCGCCGCCCTCGACCAGCACCTCGGCAGTTGGGTCAGCCCCGCCGTCCTCGCCAGCATGAAAAACTTCTCCGCCAGCCGCAACGCCGGCGTCCGCGCCCAAATCCCCCTCGGCCTCACCATCAACCACACCCTCCCCCTCCAAGGCGGCTACCCCCGCGCCACCCTCGGCACCCTCGCCCTCACCGGACTCGCCCACGCCATCGAGACCCGCTCCGTCCTCGTCAACGGCAGCTTGGCCACCTGGTCCGCCTGGAACGCCCAATGGACCGCCAACGCCACCCTCCTCCCCGGCCTCAACCGCCTCCTCGTCCAGTCCCTCGATGCGAACGGGCGCGAGTTTGATCGCGCCTACCTCGACGTCTGGTATGACAGCGGTGCCGTGGTCAACATCACCGCCGACATCAACGACGATGTCGTCTGGACCGCCGCCGCCGGGCCTTACCAAATCACCACCTCCATCAGCGTCCTCTCCGGCAACTCCCTCACCATTGAACCAGGCACCACCGTTTATCTCGCCCCCGGCGCCAGCCTCACCCTCTCCGGCAGCGCCCGGCTCCAGGCCCAAGGCACGGACACGCAGCACATCCGCCTCGGACGGAATCCCGCCGTGGCCGGCAACTGGGGCAGCTTCGACTTCCTCAATGCCACGGCGGACAACCGATTGGCCTACGTGGATTTTGATTCGTCCGGCGGCACTACGATTGGGGGGCACAACGCTCAAATTCATGTCAACAACTCCAAGGTCTTCTTCGACCACTGCACCTGGCCCGCCACGCCCGTCGTGCAATACATCTCCTTCGACAACTCCTCCTTCATCGTTCAAAACTGCACCTTCCCCACCTACCCGGCCCCGCCCGGGCCCGAGATGCTCCACGGCGTGAACGGCATCCCCCTCACCGGCTACGGCATCTTCCGCGACAACTACTTCGGCCACACGTGGGGCTTCAATGACACCATCGACTTCACGGGTGGCAACCGGCCTGGCGCGATTCTGCAAATCATCGGCAACGTCTTCGACGGCGCGAGCGACGACCACCTCGACCTCGACAGCACCGATGCCTGGATCGAGGGCAACATCTTCATGCACGCCCATCGTGACCCGGCGCGCACCGACCAGGCCATCGACACCGCCAGCGCCATTTCCGGCGGCGTGGATGTCCTCGGGCAGAACCCCGACTGGACCATCATCAACAATCTTTTCTACGACGTGGACCACGTCTTTTTGAACAAGGGCAACTCCACCTCCCTCGGCAATGGCGGCGGGCGCGTGGCTTTCCTCTACAACACCGTGGCCCACGTCGCGCGCGAAAACAGCGGCAGCAGCGCCGCCGAAATCTCCACCTTCAACTGGTCCGACGACAACATCGTGCTGCCCGACCCCGCCCTCGGTTCCGGCCTCTACGCCGCGCACAACATCATCTACGACGCGCCGAACCTGCACCGCTTCTACAACTCCAACAATCTGACGGTGCTCATGGAGAACAACATTTTCCCCGCCGCCCTCCAAGGCACGACCAACGCCTGGAACGGTCCGGGCAGCGGCAACCAATACCTCGACCCGCTCCTCAATCTCGACGCCCTCAACGGCGTGGCCGTCTCCAACGTCACCGCCGCCCAGCTCCGCTCCGCCTTCACCCTCCGCCCCGGCTCCCCCGCTTTGGAAAACGCTGAAACGCTGACCCCCGCAAACCCTGAAATTTTAGGATTTCAGCGTTCCAGTCTTTCAGCATTTGCCCGCCGTGGCCTCGCCCTCGCCGGCGCCCCCACCGGCACCACTCCCTCGACCAGCGCCACCCTCATCGTCGGACCCGGCGGCACCTTCAACTGGGGCACCAACACCGCGCAGCGCTTCGGCTACACCACCTTCCAGTGGAAACTAGACAACGGCCCTTGGAGCGCCGAAATCCCCTTCACCAATCCCCCGCCCTTCACCAACCTCCCCACCGTCACCCTCACCAATCTGGCCAGCGGCCCCCACACCTTCTACGTCTCCGGCAAAAACGACGCGGGCTACTATCAAAACGACCCGTTCGTCTATCCGACCAACGCCTCCGTGCCCGGGGTCATCACCGCGCGCACCTGGACCGTCAACCCCAGCCTGAACCGCCTCGTGATTAACGAAGTGCTGGCCCACAACGTCAGCGCCCTGCTGGCCGATGGAAAGTATTCCGACCTCGTGGAACTCCACAACGCGGGCGCGAACCCCGTGAACCTCGCCGACCTCAGCCTGACCGACGACCCCGCCCGGCCCCGCCAGTTTGTTTTCCCCGCCGGCACCGTGCTCGACCCCGGCGCGTATCTGATTCTTTATGGCGGCAACGAAAAAGTGCCCGGCCACCTCTACCTCGGCTTCAATCTGAACAATTCCGGCGACGGCGTTTACCTCTACGACCGCCCGGCCAGCGGCGGAGCCTTGCTCGACTCCGTGGTCTTCGGCCTGCAACTCCCCGACCTCTCCATTGGCCGACTGGCGGATGACAGTTGGGCGCTGACCAAACCGACCTTCGGCGCGGCCAACGTGGCCCAGCCCACCGGCGGACCCGCCCATTTGAAAATCAACGAATGGCTGGCCGCCAACGGCCCCATCTTCCCCGAAGACTTCATCGAACTGTTCAATCCCGACCCGGTGCCCGTGGCCTTGGGCGGGCTAGCCCTCTCCGATTCGCCCATGAGTTCCCCCCGCCGCAGCGTCATCCCGCCGTTGAGTTTCATGGCGGCGGGCGGCTGGCAAAGTTTCGCCGCCGATGGCGACCTCACTGGGACGGCCGACCATGTGAATTTCCATCTCAGCGCCGAGGGCGGCTGGATCAGTCTGGCCGACGCCAGCGGCACGATTCTCGACATGGTGGTCTATGCCGGGCAGACGCCCGACACCGCGCAAGGCCGCAGTCCCGATGGGAACAGCTTCTTTGTCACCTTCACCCAGCCCACGCCCGGCGCGGGCAATCCCGGGCAGAGCACCGTGATCAATTCCGTTACCACCACCCTCTTGCCGCTCACCGCGACCTGGCGGATGGAAGCGAGCGGGAGCAACCTGGGCACCACCTGGCGGGCCACCAATTACAACGATGCCGGCTGGGCGAGCGGGGCGGCGCTCTTTTGGGCTTATGATGGGGGCGCGGGCCAGGTGCCGCCCGTGCCTGCGGCCACCACCATCCCCTTCACCAATCCCAAACAGAGCACCGTCTATTTCCGCACCACGTTTAACTACAGCGGCCCGGCGGGCGGGGCGGGCGTCAATTTTCTGCTCACGCATATTATGGATGACGGGGCCGTGCTCTACCTAAACAACGTGGAAATATACCGGTTCAATTTCAACGTGGGCACGGTGGTGAGCTACGGGACGCTGGCCAGCAGCACGGTGAGCGGGTCGGCGGTGGTGCAAAGCGGGATAACCTTGCTGCTGCCCAATGTGCTGCCGGGCACGAATTATTTGGCGTTGGAACTGCACCAAGCCAGCCTCACGAGCAGCGATTTGGCGATGGCGCTCCAGCTCGAAACCCAGCAGCTCGTGACCAACACCCTGGGCACGCCGCTGGTGTTGAACGAAGTGTTCACCAAGAATAATTCCTACACCAACGCCAGTGGCCGGGCCGTGGACTGGGTCGAACTTTACAACCCCTCTACCAACGTCGTGGACATCTCGGACCTGAGCCTGACCGACGATCCCGGCCAGCCGCGCCGCTGGGTTTTTCCCCAAGGCGCGACCATTGCGCCGAGCGGCTACTACGTGGTGGAGTTTGATGACGCCGCGCCGTACTCACCGTTCAACGCGGGCTTTCAACTCAGCGCGGACAGCGGGTCGATTTATCTTTTCCACCGCCCCGGAGCCGGCGGCTCCCTGCTCGACTCGGTGACGTATGGCGTGCAGGTCGCAGACCTCGCGCTCGGCCGGACCACACCGGGACAAAACAACACCTGGACCCTCACGCAGCCGACGCGCAATGCGGCCAATGTGATCGTGCCGCTGGCCGCGGCTGGCTCGCTGAAGATCAACGAGTGGATGCCCAACCCTGCTGGCAGCGAGGCAGACTGGTTTGAGATTTACAACCCCTCCGCGCAGCCCGTCGCCCTCGGCGGGCTTCATCTCACGGATGATCTTTCCAATCCGATCAAGCACACCATCCGCGCGCTCTCCTTCATCGGCGCGGGGGCGGAGGGTTATGTGAAATTCATCGCCGACAGCGACACGGCCAAAGGTGCGGACCATGTCGGCTTCAAGCTCGCCAACACCGAAGCCATCGGTCTCTACACGGCCAGCGCCGTGCCGACACAAATCAACGCCATCACGTTCGCCAATGCACCGAACGGCATTTCGCAGGGCCGCCTCCCCGACGGCGGAACCAACCTGGCTTATTTTCCGAACAGCGCCTCGCCGGAGGAAGCCAACTGGCTGCCGCTCACCGGCAGCGTGGTGATCAATGAGGCGCTCACTCGCGCCGGCGCTCCGCTGGAGCAGGCCATTGAGATTCGCAATCCCGGCGACGTGGACGTGGCGGTGGGCGGCTGGTTCCTGAGCAACGCGCGCAAGGATTTGAAACGCTTCCTCATCCCGCCCGGCACGGTGGTTTCCGGCCAGGGCTTCAAGGTGTTTTACGCGGCCCAGTTTAATCCTGGCAATGACGTGCCGCCCAGCTTCGCCCTCCACGCCGCGCAGGATGACGAACTCTTCCTCAGCGTCGCGGACGCGAACGGCAATCTCAGCGGCTATCGCACAAGCGTGGCCTTCGGCCCGGCGGCGAGCGGCGTTTCCTTCGGACGTTTTGAGAAAAGCACGGGCGAAGATTTCGTGGCGATGAGCGCGCGCACTTTCGGCGTGGACAGTCCGGTCACCGTCGCGCAATTCCGTACCGGTCTGGGCGCGGCCAATGCCTATCCGCTCGTCGGTCCCGTGGTTTTGAACGAAATCCATTATCATCCGCCCGATCTCGGCACGAACGACAACACGGCCGATGAGTTCATCGAGATTCTCAACGCCTCCGCCGCGCCCGTCGCCCTCTTCGACGCGGCCTACCCGACCAACACCTGGCGGCTACGCGATGGGGTGGATTTTGATTTTCCCACTGGCTTCACCCTGCCTGCTTACAGCTACGCGCTCGTCGTGAGTTTTGATCCGGCGACGAATGCGCCCGCGCTGGCGGCCTTCCGCGCGCTGCATGGACTGCCCCCCGGCGTGACCATCCTCGGCCCGTGGAGCGGCAAGCTCGATAACAGCAGCGAGGCGATTGAACTGCGCCGGCCCGATGCGCCGCTGCTGCCCCCC
>JAYVWQ010000033.1:0-6113 GCA_043785945.1 Akkermansia sp. | reverse complement strand
GGCGACACCGTGCGCGCCGCCGCCAGCTCGCCGGCCCTCGCCCCGGAGGAGACGCGCAAGCTGATCCAGGTGCCGCCCGGCTTCGAGGTGCGCCTCTTCGCCGCCGAGCCGATGGTCGTGAATCCCGTGGCCATGACCTGGGATGAGCGCGGGCGGTTGTGGGTGCTGGAACTCTACGAATATCCCAAGGGCGCGGCGGAAGGGACGAAGGGCCGCGACCGCGTCAAGATTCTCGAAGACACCGATGGCGATGGCACTGCGGACAAGGTGACGGTCTTCGCCGACGGCTTCTCGCTCGCCGAAGCGATGATTGTGGGCCAGGGCGGAGTTTATGTCGCCGCGCCGCCGAATCTCTATTTTCTCACCGACACCAACGGCGATGACCGGGCCGACACGCGCGAGGTGCTGCTCACTGGTTTCGGCAAAGAAGACCGTCACGAGTTGCTTAACGGTTTTGCCTGGGGACCGGATGGCTGGCTCTACATGACGCACGGCGTGTTTACCCAGTCGAAGGTCAAAGACCCGAACGACCCGAACGACGATGGCGTAACCATGAACGCCGCCCTCGCGCGCTTTCATCCCGTGACGAAAAAGTTCGAGGTCTTCGCCGACGGCACGAGCAACCCGTGGGGCGTGGACTGGAACGAGCGCGGCGACGCCTTCGTCAGCGCGTGCGTCATCCAGCATCTTTTCCACATGGCACCCGGCGGCCAATACAACCGGCAGGGCGGCACCTGGGCCAACCCTTACGGTTACGTGCAAGACCTGCCGACGAAGGGGCTGCCGGCCATCGTTGATTTCCGGCATTACCGCGCCGCGCACGCGGGCATCACGATTTATCAGGGCGACCAATGGCCGGCGGAATGGCGCGGCCTCGTCTTCCTCGGCAACATTCATCAGAGCGCGCTCAACTGTGACCGGCTCACGCCTGTGGGTTCGACTTACAAGGCGGAGAAGGAGAGCACGCTGCTCGGTCCCATCGGTGCGGCCATGCTCGCTAAGAGCGGCGAGAAAATCACCAAGGGTGAAGAGTGGAAGCATGTCGGCCCCGGAAATTTTCTCGTAAGTCGCGACCCGTGGGTTCGTCCCGTGAGCAATCAGACCGGCCCCGACGGCGCGATGTGGGTCATGGACTGGTATGACAAATATCCGTGCTACCAGAACGCGCAGGCCGATCCTGAAGGCGTGGACCGTGAACATGGCCGCATCTGGCGTGTGGTGTGGGTGGGCGACCAACCGGGGAAGCCGGTGCCGAGCCGGCCAAGCAAAGAGATGGATTTGAAGAAGCTCAAGGACGAGGAACTTGTGCAACTGCTTAATCACGCCAACTCGTGGCAAGTTAGACAAGCAAGCAGACTACTCAGCGGGCGCGGTAACAAGGCGCTCGTTGATAAGCTGACGGGCATAGTACAAGACGACGTAGGCAAATTTGGACATTACGCCTCCCCCATTCCAGAGCGACAGCCGCAGCAGTTCATTCTCCATCTGCTCAACACTTTGCATTCAATGCAATTCAACGCCAACAAGGCCCAACTGCTTTCCAACGGCTTTGGCCAAGCGTTTGTTAATTATCGGACGAACGCAGCCATTAGAAGTTCGCTAGCTCGCTTGCTTGGTGAGGAACTCTCAATTGTCCCCGACACCGAACAAGCTTCGGTTGGAGAACTATCCACAAATGCAAATGGAACAGTGGTGGCAACATTGAACACAGCAACCTTGGGAGCTCGCCCTACAGGCATGGGCTTATTAAACTACCTCGCAAGCGACGACGACGCATCAGTGCGGGCTGCGGTTGCATCGGCTCTGCGGCAACAGTTTTCAGAATCACTCACCATTGACACGCCCACTCGACTCAAAGTTGAAAACTGGGATCAGGTGCTGCGATGGGGCCTCAAAGAACTCCTCGCCCGCCCCAGCGTCGCGGGTGACTTCTACTATCCGCACATTGTCTGGATGGCGATGGAGCCGCGCGTGGCGGCGAATCCGCAGCCGTTCTTCCCGTTGCTCGCCGCGAATGACAATTCCGTGAGCGCCTATTGCACGCGGCGCGTGATGCGCCGCATCTGCGACCTGAGCGACGCCCCGGCGCGCGCCCAGCACTTGAACGCCGCCATGCAATGGCTCGCCGACCACGCCGCGCAGACGCAGCTCGCCAGCGCTGCGCTTGATGGCTTGATCGAAGCCGCCAAGAGCAAAGGCGCAACGCCCACCGTCGATCTCGAACCCATTTTCGCCAAGCTGACCGCGAATCCCGCGCTGGCCGAGCGGGCGCAACGCCTCGCCTCCGCCTGGGGCGACAAGAGCGCCGCGCGACTGCTCATCGCCAAGATCAACGACTCCAAAGCCAGCCTGGATGAGCGGCTCAAAGGCGTGAGCGCCGCCAAGGAAGCCAAGACCGACGGCGCGCGCGAGGAGCTGCTCAAGCTCGTGAAGTCGCCGCTCGGCGGCGCGAACGCGGCGAGTCCCGAGCTGAAGACCGAAGCGGTGCGCGCCCTCGCCACCTTCGGCTACGACCAGGCTTATCCCATCGTGGATGCTTGGCCGCAGTTGCCGCCGATGAGCCGCCTCGCCGCCGCCGAAAGCCTGACGCGCGGCACCAAGACCGCGCGCGCTTTGCTGGCCGGAGTGGAGAAGGGCGTGGTCGCGCCGCGCGATATTTCCGCCACGGCCCGCCGCGCCCTGGCCGGCAGCGAAGACAAAACCATCGCCGACAACGCCGACCGTCTGCTTGGCAAATACCGCCAAAGCGGCGCGGACAAACTCAAATTGATCGCGGACAAAAGGAAGATTGTCCTGACGGGCACGGCGGATTTGAACAACGGTCACGAGGTGGCCAAGCGCACTTGTTACGTCTGCCACAAGCTTCACGGCGAAGGCGCGGAAGTCGGCCCTGAACTCACCGGCGTGGGCCGCAGCACGCTCGACGCCTTGCTCCACAACGTGATTGATCCAAACGAGGTTATCGGCAACGGCTACGAGACGACCGAGGTGACGTTGAAGGACGATTCCACGGTGAGCGGCCGGGTGGTGGAGGAAACCGAGACACGCATCAAACTGGTCAGCGCCGGCCCGACGGAGAACACGATTGCCAAGAGCGACATCAAGGTGGTGAACGGCAAGCCGGCGATTCGCAAAACGGAATTGAGCCTGATGCCCGAAGGCTTGGAGCAAATTCCCGACAAAGATTTTCGCGACCTCATCATGTTCATTCTCAATCCGCCCGGCGACAACCGCCCGTGGACGCCCGCGCTGCGGCGGGAATTGATCGGCGATGACGGACCGACCAAACAATCCGCTGATGCGGGCGAGGCGATTCACGGCCAAGGCATGGCTTCTGGTGATGGCGAATCCGTGGCGCTCTGGAATCCCGACTGGCGCGTGAACTGCCCGCCGTTCGAGGGCGCGCCGAAGAAGCTCGTGGAGTTTGCGGGGCGCAAGAACGTGCTGATGACGCACCCGAAGGATCGCACCACGCCCGCCACGCTGGAGCGCACCCTGGAAATTCCCGCCGGCCGGCCCACGCTTAAACTCGCCGTGGCCGCCGACGCGCAAGGCGACTGGGAACTGCGCGTCCTCGCGGACGGCCAGCTTCTCCATAAACAGCTCGTGAACCACAGCGGTGACCGCTGGCAGCAGATCAGCGTCGATCTCTCCAAGTTCGCGGGCAAAAAAGCTGTATTGCGCCTGGAGAACTACCCGAACAACTGGAGCAACGAGTTCGGTTACTGGAGCGACATCGAGGTGAAGGCGGGCGAGCGGGCCAGCGCCCGGTAACGAGTTAGCTCAGAGGCTTTTTCCAGATCGGCACGACCCGCTTCATTTCGTCGATGAGCCACTGGCCGGCGGCGAAGGCTTCGCCCCGGTGCGGCGCGACGATCTCCAGCCAGAGCGACGCTTCATTCACGCGCACCGAACCGAGCCGGTGGACAAGCCGCACCGATTCGAGGGGCCACCGGTTATCCATCTCGTCGAAGAGGAGCTGGAACTGATGCTCGGCCATCTTGCCGAACGATTCGTAGTCGATGGCCGAAATGGCCGCGCCCTCTTCGCTGCCCCGGACCACCCCGCTAAAATATACCGCCGCGCCCATGCCGGGCGACATGACACGCGTGGCGACCAGGGCGGGTTCGTCGATAGGATCGGTGGTGAGAGATAGGTGGCGGTTCATTTGTTCAAACTACTAACGGCTTTCATCCACCCTGCACCGGCGGGAAGAACGAGACCTCGTCGCCGTCTTGGAGCGTGTAAGTCTTCGGCTGATAATCCACCCCCACGGCGATGAGCGTGGAGTTCTGCATGGCTGCCAGCTTGGGGAAGCGGGTCCCGAGCTGCTGCTGCAACTCGGCGATGGTGCCGCCGGGCGCAACCTCTTCTGCGGTGGTCGCGCAGCCGGCCAGCTCTTTGAAGTAGGAGTAAAAATGCACCGTCACGGACATGCCGGAAGGTTAAGACCGCCGCCTCGGACAAGGAACAGGAAATTGAGCCGACAGGAGGCGAAAAATTGAGACCCAACCAACCCAAGTGAAGGGATTGCTCCTTTACACGTCTGTAGCAGTGACATAATTTGGGCTGCGCTTGAATTTCGATTTTAATTTTATGACAACGATGCTGGCAGTTTTTGGTTTGGGCGGCTGGGAAGTCCTTTTGATCCTCGCCGTGGTGTTGATCCTCTTCGGGGCGAAGAAACTGCCCGAACTGGCCAAGGGTCTCGGTCAGGGCATCCGTGAATTCAAGAAGGCGAGCAACGAGGTGACGAGCGAACTGCAGCGCGCTGCGGCCGCCGACGAACACACGCAGGCCCAAGTGCCGTATCGCCCCGCCGACAAGATTGTCGAAGCCAAGACCGTCGAAGTGGCGTCGGCTCATCCCGACCAATCCCACCTGCCCAAGGCCTAAAGTCCGTTCGCTATTCTCATGGCGTCCACGGGGGAAGAGGAACGTCCCGAGTTCCATAACGAAGGCGTTGGCGACGGTGATCACGGTGACGAGGGTGGTCCGGTTAAATCCTTTCTCGATCATCTCGAGGATCTCCGTTGGGTTCTGATCAAGTGCGTCGTCGGCATCGCCTTGATGATGCTGATCTGCCTGATCGCGGCGGATGTGGTGCTGGCGGTCCTGAAATGGCCGCTGACCCGCGCCGACCGCCATCGCAAACCTCCCGGCCAGGAACTCTCCCTGCTCGTCGGCACCAATGTGCTGGCGCGCGTGCATCCCGGCACCAACATCTTCGGCGATTTTTCCCTGAGCAACTCCCCGCACATGGCCTTTGCCCTGACGCCGAGGCTGGTGGGGACCAATTATTTGCTCACCCTTGAACCGGTCACCAACGAGGTGTTGCTCAGTCATGTGGCCACGCGGGGCACCATACTGCGCAACCTCAGCCCGGTGGGCGGATTCTGGGTCGCATTCCAAGTGGCGATGTACGGCGGCATTCTCATCGCCGCGCCCTACCTCATCTATGTCCTCGGGGGATTCATCCTGCCCGCGCTGCGGATTAAGGAGAAAAAATACGTTCTGCGCGGCTTCGCCATCGGCTCGTTCCTGTTCATGTCCGGGGTGTTTTTCTGCTACTTCATGCTCCTGCCGCTGGCCTTGCGCGCCTCGTTCCAATACTCGGAGTGGCTCGGTTTCGCGGCCGACGAATGGCGCGCGGAAGATTACCTCGGCTTTGTCTGCAAGTTCCTGCTCGGCATGGGGCTGGGCTTCGAGCTGCCCGTGGTCATTCTCACTTTGGTCAAGATCGGCGTCCTGAACGCCACCCGGCTGGCCGGGATGCGCCGCTACATGATTGTGATCAATCTCGTCCTCGGCGCGGTGCTCACCACCCCGGAGGTGGTCACGCAGGTGCTCATGTTCATTCCGCTGCAAGGGTTCTACGAATTGAGCGTCTGGATCGCGCGCTACTGGGAGCTGGACGAACGCGGCAAGGCCCGCGCCCGGCGCAATCTTATTATCGTGTTTCTGCTGCTCCTCGGCTTGGCGGGGTGGGCTTCATGGCACTATCATTTCGGACTGAAGGAAGTGATGAAATTTTTCATCGGCTGAACCGGAGGCGGGGCCGACACCGTCCAGAGGGAACCTAAAATTGTCCCGCGAAGGGGGCGAAGAAACTG
>JAYVWQ010000032.1:0-4784 GCA_043785945.1 Akkermansia sp. | reverse complement strand
TTGGTCAGCGGGGTGGGGGTGAGGAACTGGTAGATGGTTTTGGTGAAGCTGGGTTGGGTCGCCGCCC
The DNA here is from genome assembly GCA_043785945.1 of Akkermansia sp. Classification (GTDB taxonomy): domain Bacteria; phylum Verrucomicrobiota; class Verrucomicrobiia; order Limisphaerales; family SIBH01; genus JANNGC01. The sequence goes on along the minus strand of JAYVWQ010000032.1, from coordinate 4,717 downwards.
CCGGACTGGTTCCGATGATCTTCATCGCGCCGGTGCCGGCATGAACGAGGTCGCCCACGATCAGGGTGCTGGTGTAGTTGGTGCTGAAGATCCAGCCGTTGGTGATGACCGTGCCGTTGGTGGCGAGGGTCGTGCCATTGGTGAAGGGGGACTCAAAATCACCGTTGACGATGTAGTTCGTGCCCACGGCCGCGTTGGTTCCGGGCACGAGAGAGAAGTCATCGACCAAGGCACTGCCCGCCTCGCCCAGATACAGCACGAGCCGCTGCAGATTGGTCAGCCCGGGGGGCGTGTTCCCGCTGGCGCTCACGAAACGCCAGCCGTCACGCACTATGGCCGGCGTGGAACTGCCGCCGGAATAAACCGGCGGGCTGTAGAAGGCCGACCAGTTGCCCGCGCGGCTGTTGTCCTGGGCGGTGTCAATCAACTGATAGGAGGAGCCGGTGCCGCTGGCGGTAACGGACGGCCAGGGCAGGGCGCCATCGTAGCGCACCTTGTCCACGATCAGAGCGACGCCGTTGGTGGTGGCAGCGGGTTTGACCAGGGCCAGCGTCTCGCCATCCAACTGCAAGCCGCCGGTGAATTGATCAAAGACCTGGACCCCGCCGCCGTAGGCATTGCCGAAGTTCACGCGGTCCTTGGCGAGCACGAGGTAGCTGCGCGGACCGATGGTCGCGCCCTCCGGGAAGGTGTAGCCCAGCCCTTCCAGACGCCAGCCGTTGAGGTCGAAGGTGAAGCTGGTCGAGCGGTTGAACAGCTCGACGTATTCCGCGTTGGCCACGAGCGGGTTGAACATGATTTCGTTGATCACGATGTTGGTTTCCGCCCCCTCGATCACGCCGGTGTAATTCACCAGGACCGTGCGCGTGGTGCCGGCGATTTCATTGGTCGTGCGGTCAAAGGCCTTGAGCGTGAAGGTGTTGCCCCCGGCCACAGTCATGGGCAGGCGCAGGCTCCAGCCGGTGGGCGCGGCCTGGAAACCCGTCCAGGTGATGGCGTAGCTGATGCCGTCGATCTCGATGAACTTCACGCCGACCGGCGCGGTGCCGGTGAGCGTGACGATGTTGCTGCTGGTGGTGAAGTTGGTCGTGACGACGGCAAAGGCCGCGTTGGGTATCTGACCGAGGATGTAATTGTGCCGGGCCAGGGTGAAGGCCTTGATGTTGGCGACCCCAGCCGGATCGATGTTCACATTGTTCGCATAAAACGCGGCGGCCCGCGCGTCCATCCGGGAGTCCATGTAAGGATTGCTCATGGGGCCGTTGGCGATGTCGAGCAAGGCCCGGTAGTAGGCGCGCACTATTTCAGGGGTGTTGAGCATGGCCCCAATGCGGTTGTCGCTGGCACCAAAGAGACCGGTGATGGGACCATCCCCGTTGCTGCCCATGGTGAAGTCGATGTCCCAAGTGAAGAGTTGGAATTTTCCGAAGTTGGGCCGGTAGGTGTAGCAATTTTTGCCCCGGTTATAGCCGTAGGCGTCCCAGTTGCCGACCGCGTGCTGCACGGCCACGATCTGCATCCACTGCTCGAAATCCACCACCTGGCCGAACTGTTTGACCATTGTGTCGGTCAGCGGGCTGATCCCGGGGTTGGAGGCGGGACTGACGATATCGATGGCCGTGAGGAGGTTGGTGTAGTCATTGGCCGAATCGGCGGCCGACACGGAGCGTTTGCGCCACATGAAACGGTAGGGCGCGAGCTTGATGGTGTTGGGTTTACCGTTGATCGTGGTGTTGCGGCGCTCCAAGTCCGCATCGTCGTTGCTGTGGTTTCCCGAGTTGCCGCCATCGTCCGGGAACTCGAACCAGTCCTCGATCTTGTAGAGCTGCCCGTCGGCGTCGTCCGGGTGCCATTCCTTGACCACATCCCCGTTGGGCTGCTGCGAATCTTCCATGATGAAGTTGCCGGTGCGGTTGCCGGTCACGCTGCGCTGGTCGCCGTTGACGAAGACGTGAATGTAACGGCGGTAGTTGTAATGCACCCCGATGCCCTTGAACATTTCGTAGGAAATCTGTTCGACCATGCCGCTGGTGTCGCTGCTGGTGTTGCCGCTGGGATTGCCCACGGTGTTGAGCACGAAGTCCGTGGTGCCGAGCACCAGATCGTCATCGGGGAAGTTGGCCACGAAATCCACGCGCGTGCTGCCCGGTCCACCGGTGATGTCGTTCATCGAACCCACATGCCACGGGCTGCCGCCGTATTGCGGATTCATGTTATAGACCACCCGGTAGTTGTTATAAACGAAAGTGCCGTCGAGGGGTGAGTTGTTCAGCTTTTCCGGCCGGCCAATCCAGCGCGTCCGAGTCGCATCGGTGACCCAGAGATGATACGAGGCGAAGCTGCCCGGCATCTGCACCTCGCCCCAGCGCACCACACATTCGTGGCTGGGCGAGTCGTTCGGGAAAGTCCGGACGAGGGCGAAGGCGGGGAACAGATTGGTCACCCCTGTGCCATCGGTGGCTTGGACAAAGAACGCCGCGCGCGCCCCGCTGCTCTGGCCAGGAATGGTGGCGGAGAACAAGCCGTCGCCCGCCACGGCGTCCACCCCGGTGCCGTTGTCCGTCATGCTGACGGTGGTGAAGGCGGTGGCCGGTTCGATGCGATACTTCACGACCAGTTGCGTGACGGTGTTCGGGTCGGTGACGCGGGCGGTCACGACGATGGCCTGGCTGGCGGCGGGTAGCGGCGGGTTGTGGGCTACATCAAAAATGGCCGGGCCGGCATTGGTCACGGCTCGGCTGTTCAGCGCCCCCGGAGTGCCGAGGTTGGCCGGCACGGAGAGGCGTCCGAACGCTTCCAGACCGCCGCCGCGCAGACGCATCAAGACTTCCGGGAAGCCGCGCAACCAGCGGGCCTTGCCCCGCATGGTGGCGGTGCCGCTGGTGATGGCCGAACTCAGGGAACTGCGAATGCGGTTGCCGCCGTTGTCCCCGCGCGAGCCGGCCATGAGATGCAAACCCTGACCGGTGAAGCCGCCCGCCTGGACGAAGGACCGGTCGTGCGCGCCCTGGGGCACCCAGGGGGAAATCCCGGTTTCAAAACTGCCGTTGACCAGCACGTTCACGTTGTTGGTGTTGCGGACTTCCAAGTCATCAATCATGGCCTCGCCGACGCCGAGCAGGGTCAGTTGCAAACTGTCCCCGTTGCCTTGGCCTGATTGCACATTGTCCACCGGGCCGGTGAATTCAAAACTGGTCCACAAGCTCTTGGTCGAGTCGTCGCTGTCCGCCCAGTTGGCCGGCTGACGGTTATCCGCCTGGGAATCGATCAACTCCAGGCTGCTGCCGCCGCCGTCCGACCAGTTGCCCCATTTGCCGCCCTTGCTGTAGGTCACTTCATTGACCACGTAACGGAAGGAGACATTGGTCAGCACCTGTCCGCTGCCATTGGTCGTGACTTCGTAATCCGGGGCCGAGAGCGCCAGGCGTTCGCCGTTGTTGCCGAGGGTGCCGCTGTAGTCGCCGAACAGGTTCGTGGCCCCGAGGTTGTTGTAGTTGGCTTGCAGATGCGTGGCGTTCTTGGCGATGACGAGATACGCGCCCGGCGAGAGGACAGTGTTGGGCGCGAAGGTGTAGTCGATGCCGGAGGTGAACTTCCAGTTGCCGAGGTTCACCGCGCTGCCGCTGCGGTTGTAGAGTTCGACGAACTCATCGTCACTGTTGCCGGTGATCGGGTTGTACATGATCTCATTGATCACAATGGGACTTTCCAGGGGCGCGGCGTTGGTCGTGCCGGTGGTGATGGCGGTCAGCCGGCGGAAGCCTGGCGCGCCATCCGGGTAACGGCCCATGGAGATGCCGTTCTCCTGGCCGTCGTAGCCGAGGGAGTCGATGACGCGCGTCTGGTTGGAGTTGACGAGCACGATCTGTTCGCCGGCCGCCGAGAGCGCGAAGCCAAGGTGGGGCGGAGGGTTGGTCGAAGCCGTGAAGGAAACAAAGCCGCGGGCCGCCAGCACCGTGCCGTCCGGGATGCGGAACTTGTTCGTGCCCACGTCATCGCTCAACCAGTAACCGGAGAGGTCCACGGCCGTGGTGCCGTGGTTGTAGAGTTCGATCATGTCGTTGAGCGGCGGGTCGGTGTGGGCGAGGAATTCATTGATGACCACGTTGCGCGCCGGCTCCGGTCCAATGGGGTCGAACGCGCCCGGCGAGCCGCCCACCACGTCGCTGGCGGCCCAGGCTTCGAGGTGGCCTTCGCCGTAGGAGGGCCGCGCGAGCACGAGGGAGTGGCCGCCGCCGTCGGCTTGAATGGGCCACGGATATTTGCTTGAAATGCTGGCATCCAGCAGCACCGCGCCAGCTTTGTTGTGCAGTCGCACCGTGCCGCCGGCGTTGTTCAAGGAGTTGTCCACGTTGGGAGTGATGTTGGTCACGCCGAGGACGACGTTGGTGTTGAAGCCGTTGGTGACGCCATATTGCAACACGCCGGAAATCCCGTACACGCTCTGCACGTCGGTCTTGATCTTGGCCAGCACGATGAACTGGCCGGGCTGCATGATGGTGCCCTCAACGAAGGTGTAGTTCACGTCCCCGGTGATGCGGTAGCCGCTGAGATCTTCAAAGATGGACATCGAGTTATAAAGTTCGATGAACTCGATGACCTTGCCGTCGGTCCGGGCCTTGGGGTGATACATGATTTCCGAAATGACCAGCCCGGTGCGCCGGGTGGAAGGTCCGAGCGGCTCGCGCGTCGCGACGAAGGGCACGATCGCGCCGCC
>JAYVWQ010000031.1:0-5168 GCA_043785945.1 Akkermansia sp. | reverse complement strand
CTCATCGAGGCGTGGGCCAGCCTAAAAAGCTTTGTGCGCAAGGACGCGGCGGATGCGGCGAAAGTCCAGACGGCCAAGGATGAAGACCCCGGCAATCCGAGCGTGAACTTCCGGGGTGAAAGGCGGCGCAACGACACGCACCAGAGCACGACCGACCCGGCGAGCGTGCTCTATCGCAAGGCGCAAGGCCAAGCCGCCCGGCTCTGTTTTGGCGGGCACGTCCTGATGGAGAACCGGCACGGGCTGTGCGCCGAGTTCACGGTGCATGATCCGATCACCGAACCGGAGCCGGTCGTGGCCTTGCGCCAGTTGGAGGAGCATTCGCAACTGCATGAGGGCGTCCGCCCGGCCACGGTGGGAGCGGACAAGGGTTATCACCGGAAAGACTTTGTGAGCGGGTGTCGCGTGCGTGGCCTGGCCCCGCATGTGGCGTGCAAGGAGGGGCTGAAGGTCAGCGGACTGGACGGCCGCACCACACGGCAGTCGGGCTATCAGGTGAGCCAGCGCCTGCGCAAACGGGTCGAAGAAATCTTTGGCTGGATGAAGACGGTAGGCGGTTTGAGACGCAGCCGGTATCGGGGCCGGGAACGAACCCAGGCCTGGGGCCACTTTGTGGCTGGCACCTATAATCTGCTCAGAATGGCCCGCCTGGAACTGGTTCGGGCCAGTTGAAGGAACGCGCCGCGCACCCAACGACTGGCGACCCGGCACCGCGCGCGGGTGCGAACGAGCCAAAATCACGCGTCCACTGACCAAACCAAATCAGTAAAATGCGGCGCGTTCGCTAAAACGACCCTTTGTTCAACAGCCTGTTAGTGGGATGCTGGTGAAACTCAGCACGGATTAACCCAGACCAACACGAACCATGAACACATCATCTCCACTCAACCGTCGGGACTTCACCAAAACCACGCTGCTCGCCGGGGCCGCGCTGGCTTCGGGCGCAGTCGGCACGCTCGCGGCGGACGCGCCGGCGAGGCGCATCCGCACCGGGCTGATCGGCTGCGGCAGCGTTTCCAATCAGTATCTGCCGCAACTCACCAAGTCGCCGTTCGTCGAAGTCGTCAGCCTGTGCGACATCAAGCCCGAGCGCGCCAAGCGCCAGGCGGAGCGGTTCAAGGTCGCGCATCATTACCCAAACATTGAAACCATGCTGGCGGGTGAGCCGTTCGATTTCCTCGTGGACACCACCGACATGCAGCAGCACGAGGGCATCAATCGCCGGGCGCTCGAAGCCGGCAAGCATGTCTGGAGCGAAAAGCCCATCGGGAACACGCTCGCGGCGGGCCAGGATCTCTTGCGCATTGCGAAGTCGAAGAATCTCCGGCTGTGGGGCGCGCCCATCACGGTGGAAAGCCCGCAGTTTGCGTTCATGGCGAAGCAACTTGCGGCCGGCAAACTCGGCCGGGTCGCGGCAGCGCATGCGGATTACGGGCATGAAGGGCCGGGCTGGTCGGCGTTTTTCTACGAGAAGGGCGGCGGCAGTTTGCCGGACCTCGCGGTGTATAATCTGACTTCGCTCACCGGCTTGCTCGGCCCGGTCAAAAACGTCAGCGCGATGTTGAGCATCGTCACGCCGGAGCGCACGGTCAGCGACAAGGGCAAAATCAAAGTCAAGGAGGAGGACAACGCGATGGTGTTGCTCGATCACGGCCAGGGAATCATTTCCCACGTCCAGTCCGGCTTCAATTACTTCAACCCAAGCGGTCATGACGGCAGCAAGGAAACGCGGCACACCATCTCGATTGTTGGCTCAACCGGATTCATGGGACTGGTCGGCTACGATTGGGAACCGCTCGGGGTGGACCTCGCCACGAAGGACTCGCCCAAGTTCGAGCGTCACGTCACCGACCCGAAAGGCTACAAGTGGCAACAAGGCGCCGCTCTCGCGGCGGAATGTCTCGTCACGGGCAAGGAGTTGCTCGTGACGCCCGAGCAGGCCTTGCACGTTCTTGAAATCATCACCGCCGCGCGCGAATCGTCCGCGACGGGGAAGCGCATCGCGCTTACCTCCACCTTCAAGTGGCCGGTCGTGAGTTGAGGTGCTGTTCCCAATTCCAAAACGGGTCATTCACCAAACCAATCCATGAACATGAATCGCAACCTGGTCCTGTTTTCGGCGCTGCTCTTTTCGGTAGCGCTGGTTCACGCGGAAAACTGGCCGCAGTTCCGCGGGCCGACGGTGCAGGGTCTTTCCACGGAGAAGAATCCACCGCTCAAGTGGTCGGCCACCGAGAACATCGCGTGGAAAACCGAACTGCCCGGTGAATCATGGTCGTCGCCCGTAGTCTGGGGTGACCGTGTGTTTGTCACCACCGCAACGGACGGCGGCGCGTCGTGTCACGTCCTGTCGTTGGACCGCAAGAGCGGTAAAATTCTCTGGGACAAGGAAGTGTTCAAACAGGTCCAGCGGCGCAAGCAGGCGCGCAACACGTTCGCCACGCCCACGCCGGCGACGGATGGCGATCGGGTCTATGCGGCTTTCAATGACGGCAGTTTCGTCGCGCTGAAGTTCGACGGCTCACTGGCCTGGGAAAACCGCGACTACAAATTCTACGGCGAGCACGGACTGGGTTCTTCGCCGATTCTGCACGATGGCCTGCTCATCATGGCGCGCGACGGAAGCAGCGACGGCGAAGACAAGAAGCTCGGCTGGCAGCAAGCGTGGGATCAGGCCCGTATCATCGCGCTCGACGCAAAGACCGGCCAGGAACGCTGGCAGGGCAAGCGCGGTCTTTCACGCATCTCGCATGGCGTGCCATGCATCTGGGAACACGACGGTAAGTCGCAGGTCGTGACCGAGGCTGGCGACGTGGTGCAGGGCTTCGACCTCAAGACCGGCGAGCGGCTCTGGAACAGTCAAGTCATTGGCGAGGGCAAGGTGCCTTCCGCTGTTTTGGGCGACGGGTTGGTTTTCACATCGGGCGGTTGGGGCGGCAAGGAGACGATCAAAGCCTTCAAGCTCGGTGGTTCGGGCGATCTCAAGGAGGCGAATCTGGTTTGGGAACAGAAGAAGGGCATGCCCAAGGTGCCTTCGATGATTTACGTGAAGCCGCACCTGTTCGCGATCACGGACGGGGGAGTGGCTTCGTGCATGAAGGCGGACACCGGCGAACTCGTCTGGCAGGAACGCGTGGGCGGTAACTTCGCGTCGTCGTCGGTGGCAGCGGATGGTCGCATCTACTTCGTCGGCGACAACGGCGAGACCACCGTCATCGAAGCCGGGCCGGAGTTCAAAGTGCTGGCGAAGAATCCGCTCGGCGAAAAGGTGCAGGCGTCGCCGGCCGTTTCTCAGGGACAGGTCTTTATCCGCACGGAGAAGAATTTGTTCTGCATCGGTTCGAAGACGGATCACGCCGGGGCTGGCTCCGGCGGACTGATCGGCCAATGGAACTTTGACGAGGCGGACGGCGGGCAGGCCAGGGACAGTTCCAGCGGCAATCATCACGGTGCGGTGCGCGGTGCGGTTTGCGTCGCGGGCAAGTTTGGCAGCGCCATCGAGTGCCAGCAGGACGCGCTGGTGGAAGTTCCTTATGCCGCTTCACTCGACGACATGAAGGACGGCCTCACGGTTTCCGCCTGGGTGAACCGCACCGCCGACGCGACCTGGAACATGATCATCTCGCGGGAGATCAAGGATGGCCCGTCGGAGTATTTCGGCCTGGCGGTGGTGAAGAACAAGGCGCTGTTCTCGGTCGATGCGGACGGCGCACACTACAAGAACATCAAGAGCCTGGACGATATGCCCGTCGGTGAGTGGATTCATCTCGCGGGCACCTACGACAACGCCGTCTTCAAACTCTACGTGAACGGAAAGCTGACGAAGTCGGAGCCGTATTCGATTCCCTTCAAGTATCAGGACGAGAATTCCATCATCATCGGCGGCAACACCAACAGCAAAGGCAAGACCTGGGTGGATTGCTTCCACGGCAAGCTCGATGAAGTGCGGCTCTACAATCGCGCGCTGGACGGGAAGGAATTGCTCGACCTCTACAGCGCGAGTTCCAGCCAGCCGTGAAGGAGCGCTTCGGAGTCAAATGGTCATCCCGGTCCCGATCAAGGAACCTCGATGCGCGGACGAACCAGTTCGTTTTAATCGATACACCGCTTCGCTATGGCCGCGCGCATCACGCCTTCTTCTTCACTTCCACGAGCCGGATGCGAATGGCCTTGGATTCTTCGTTGGCCGGGGCATAGCGGAGATACTGCTCGTAGTAATTCTGAGCCGCGCGCCAGTCCTGCTGCTGGTAGGCGATCTCGGCGAGTCCGTAATAGACGCGGAAATTGGTGGTCGTGAAACGGCGGAGCAGTTCCGTGTAATCGCGTTTGGCGTCGTTCAGCTTCTTGCTTTGCAGGTTGGCCATGGCGCGGTTCAAGAGCGCGGCGCTGTTGTCCTTCTGCAATTCCAGCACCTGGGTGAAGGAGGCGATGGCCCGGTCGTAGTCGCCCAGGTAAAAGTGGAGGTTGCCCTGATTAAAATAAGCGGAGCCGCTCTTGGGTTGCATCCGGATCTGACTCTGAACCACGCGGAGCGCATTGGTCATCTCGAGACTGGCGGCAGCGGGGTTGGTGGCGGCGCGCAGTTTATCCGCCTGAACAAGGTGCAATTGAATGAGGGCGTTGTAGCCGCCTTCCTCTTCGGGGAATCGTTTTTTGATCTTTTCCAGCACGGTCCGGGCGGTCGTGAAGTCGTTCTTCATGTAGAAGTAAGCGCCCGACTCAATGCGGGCGACCTCCATCTGCAAGGCCGGTTCGGCGTTCTGCGCCTTGGGCCGCAGGGTGGCGAGGCGGGCCAGCGCGCGGTCGGCCTGGCCAGATTGCATTTCCACATTGGCCATCGCGGTCTGGAAAATCAGGTCATCAGGCGCGTAGGCGAGGGCGCGGTTGACCCACTGGGCGGCCTGCCGGAACTGGGCGGCTTGGAGGAATGTGCTGGCCATCTCGATGGAGAAATCCGGCTGATCCACGGGCCCGCAGGCGCCGAGCAGGGCGTTCACGCCGGGATAGAGTTTCAATTTTTCCTCCGCCTCTTTGCTGAAGGCGGCGAGCCGTTTGTGATCCTTGCGCCAGACGGCGTTGGCCTCGCGGTTGATGAGCGCGGCGACGTTGTCGGGGTTGAGCAGCAGGGCTTCGTTGAAAAAAGGTGCGGCCGCGTCGAAGCGTCCGGC
>JAYVWQ010000030.1:0-4186 GCA_043785945.1 Akkermansia sp. | reverse complement strand
ACCCTCTGGCAGGCCAAGGACGTCTGGCCCGGTTTCATTTCCTGTGTGCTCGTGGTCCATGAAGACGCCATTCGCGATCATCGCGCCGAAATTCAGCGGCTGGTCAGCGGCATTGCGGCGAGCGGCAAGTGGATTGATCAAAGCATGGCCCACCGCATGGACGCGGCCCAATTCGTCGCCACCAAGTATTACAACCAGAACCCGCGCCTGCTCAGTTACGTGTTGAGCAAGCCGCCCGACCGCGTCACCTACACCCGGCTCAAACCGCTGCGCCCGGACTTCGAGGAGATCGAGCAACTCGCCAAAGAAGCCGGCATCCTCAAGGGCACCGCTCACTTTGAAGACTACGTGGACGACTCGTTCGTGCCCGAAGCCAGCGCCCGGCCCGCCCCCGCGTTCGAGGTGAAAAAATGAGTGACGCCACTCCCATGAACAGGCCGCGCCGCGCCTCGTTTCGACTGGCGATGGTCGGCCTGCCACTCGCCGTGGGCGCGCTCTTCCTGCTCGCGTGGCATGGGGCCGTGCGTTATTCCGGCAGTGATATTTTTCCCACGCCGAGGCAGGTATGGCTCGGTCTCCTCGAACTCGCGCAGCAGGGGCTGCTCATCAAATACGTGGTCGCCTCGCTCTTCCGCGTGACCTGGGGTTTTGGTCTGGCGGTGCTGGTCGGCGTGCCGCTCGGGCTGGCGCTGGGCTGGTTTCGCTTCGCCTTCGTGGCCTTCAATCCCTTCATCCAAATCCTCCGCCCCATCTCGCCCATCGCCTGGATTCCGGTGGCCATTTTGTGGTTCGGCGTGAAGGACACCGCGCCCATCTTCCTGATCTTTCTCGCCAGCGTTTTCCCCATCACTGTCTCCGCGATGGCGGCGGTCATGAACATGCAGCAGGTCTATTTGCGCGCGGCCCAGAACTTCGGCCTGCGCGGACTGCCCCTGTTTCGCCGCGTCATTCTCCCCGCCGCGCTGCCGCAAATCATCACCGGCATCCGCATCGCCCTCGGCGTGGCGTGGCTCGTCGTGGTCGCGGCGGAGATGATCGCCGTCAACTCCGGTCTCGGCTATCTCATCATCGACGCCCGCAACGCCGGCAAACGCTACGACCTCGTGGTGGCCGGCATGGTCCTGATCGGTCTGACTGGGCTGGTGCTGGATGTGCTGGTGCGGCAGGTGGAAAAGTTCGACGAAGTGCGCTGGGGCTATGGACAACGATAAGCCGCTCATTCAAGTCCGCGACGCGTGGATGTCCTTCCCCGGCAAGGACGGCCCGCCCATCCATGTGCTCGAACGCGTCAGCTTCGAGGTGCGACGTGGCGAATTTGTCTGCCTCGTCGGGCCTTCCGGTTGTGGCAAATCAACCATGCTCAACATCGTGGGCGGCTTTCTCAAGGAGACGCGCGGCGCGATCACGGTGGAAGGCGGGCCGGTCGATGGTCCCGATCCTGGCCGCATCTTTGTTTTTCAGGAGAACGGCGTCTTCCCCTGGCTGACCGTGGAGCAGAACATCGGCTTCGGGCTGCTCCAGCGTCCCACCGCCGATCGCCAGGAACGCGTCACCCATTACATCCAGATGGTCGGTCTGACCGGCTTCGAGAAAGCCTATCCGCGCGAACTCTCCGGCGGCATGAGGCAGCGCGTCGAGATTGCCCGCGCTCTCGCCGCCGACGCGCGCGTGCTCTACATGGACGAGCCGTTCGGCGCGCTCGACTTCCTCACCCGCCTCAAGATGCGGCAGGACCTCGTCCGCATCTGGCAGGCGGAAAACAAGACGATCCTCTTCGTCACGCACGACATCGAGGAAGCCGTGCAGCTCGCCGACCGCGTGCTGGTCATGAGCCGCCGCCCCGCGACCATTCAGGAGGAAGTGATCATCGATCTGCCGCGCCCGCGCGATCTGGACGCACCCGGCTACCTCGCGGCGCGCGACCGCATCTTCGCCATCATGGGCATGGACGCCCACGGCGGCGGCGCGGGACCGGGTGAGGATCGCCACCCGCCCGCGCGGTGAGGTCGCGTTGACAAGCGATTTCCCCACCGCATGATGCGCCCGTGTTCGTGCGCTGGAGCAAATTTTTGGTGGTGCTCTCGCTGGTGTTCGTCATCGGCGCACACTGGGCGTTGCTCCAAACCGTGGCCTGGGTCGGCATGGCGGTGAATTTTTCCCAGACCGAATCCTTCGCGACCGCCCTGCAAAAAACTTTCAACGGCCAGCACCCCTGCCCTCTCTGCAAGCTGGTCAAGGCCGGCCAGACCTCCGAGAAAAAGCAGCCGCTGCAAAAGCTCGAGGCCAAGTTTGATTTTCACCTCCTCGCCGGAACGTGCGCACTGTTTCCGCCGAGACCCTCCCGGCCTTTCATGGCCATGACCGAATGCGCTCCGGCCCGCGCCGATGCACCACTCCGGCCCCCGCCCCGGTCCTTCCACCCTTCGGCTTAGGAACTCGTCCCGTCATGTGACGTGCGGCGAGAGTTTTTAGTTTTTATTTCCTGCGGGCCTTGCGCATCGACGCGCGGCCCGCCCCTTTAATTTCCATGAAAAAAATTTCCATCGGATTGTTTCTAGCGGGGGCCGTGGTGGCACCAGCGTGTGATCTTTGTTCCGTTTACAACCTCAACGCGGCCGAAGGTTCAAGGAACAAGGGCTTCTCCTTCAGCGTGGCCGAGCAGTTCACCCACTTCGGCACCTTGCAGGAGGAGGGCCACCGCGTCTCCAACCCCGCCCATCAATATCTCAACAGCTCCATCTCCCAGGCCGTGCTGGGCTACACCTTCCACGACTGGGTCAGCGTGCAGTTCAACCTTCCGCTGATCTATCGCGCCTTCCAGCGGCCCGAGGGCTTCGCTACCGACCGGGGCACGGAGTCCGGCCTGGGTGACGCGTCGCTCCTCGTTAACTTCACGCCTCTGCGCCTCGAGCACATGCACTCAACCTTCAACTGGAACCTGTTCGGCAGCGTGAAGTTTCCCACCGGCGCCAGCGACCGGCTCAAGGAGGAGTTCAACGAAGTCGAAGTGCCAGGCGCTCCCGAGAGCGGCATCCACGGGCACGACCTCGCGCTGGGCAGCGGCTCGTATGACGGACTGGTGGGCACGGGCGTCTATGGCCGTTACCGACGCGGCTTCTTCAACGCCTCGGTGCAATACTCCATTCGTTCCACCGGCGATTTTAATTATCATTACGCCAACGACCTGATGTGGAGCGCCGGGCCGGGCGTGTTCCTGTTCTTGGAGGAAAGCTGGACGGCCGCACTCCAGTTCGTGGTCAGCGGCGAGAACAAGGGACTCGACGAATTCAACGGCGCGAAGGCCGCCGACACCGGCCTCACCTCCGTCTATGTCGGCCCGCAGTTGAACGTGACATGGTCGGACAAACTCAGCGCGCAGGCGGGCGTGGATGTGCCGGTGCTGCTGAACAACACCGCGTTGCAGGCCGTGCCCGACTACCGGGTGCGTGCGGCGCTCACCTACCGGTTCTGAAGCGGCAGGCTGTCCGTTCGCCACGGGGAAGCACCTGCGAGGGCGCCGGTGCTTCCCCACCGCGCGGCAGCAATGCGGCACGAGGTTTTTATCCCAACCGTGAAGGGGTTGATGCATCAAAATTCAGCCGCTTCGCCGCTCCGTTGACACTCTCCCGCCTCACTTCTACTTTCCGCGCCCATGTTTGAACTCACCGCGCCCTTCGAGCCAGCCGGCGATCAGCCGCAGGCCATTGCCCGGCTGACCGAGGGCGTGCTGGCCGGCGCGCGGCATCAGACGCTGCTGGGCGTGACCGGATCGGGCAAGACCTACACCGTGGCGAACGTCATCCGCAACATCGGCAAGCCCACGCTCGTCATCTCGCACAACAAGACTTTGGCGGCCCAGCTCTACGCCGAGTTCAAGGGCTTCTTTCCCCGGAGTGCGGTCGAGTATTTCGTCAGCTACTTCGATTACTACCAGCCCGAGGCTTACATCCCGCGCACCGATACTTTCATCGAGAAGGATTCGAGCGTGAACGACGCCATCGAGCGGATGCGGCTCTCGACCATGAGTTCGCTCATCGGGCGGCGCGACGTGATCGTGGTGGCGAGCGTGTCCTGCATCTACGGCACGGGGAGCAAGGAGGATTACATGGCCTTCATCGTGCCGCTCGTGGTCGGGAGCGAGATGAGCCGCGACGCGCTGCTCACGCGCTTCATCGAACTGCAATAC
>JAYVWQ010000029.1:0-6791 GCA_043785945.1 Akkermansia sp. | reverse complement strand
TGCCCGCGCCGCCCGCGCCGTCGGTTTGAAATTCCTGACCGAAGTCGTCCCACACATGGCCCCAGCCGTTGACGAGGCCCTTCATCGTCACGCCGAGTTCCAGCGTGTCGGGGCGCAACGCGAGCGTGCCGCCGCTGTTCAGCCGCACCACGCCGTGCGGCGTCTCGGTGTGCGTGTGGATGTAAATGGACTGGTTCATGTAGAGCTGGCCGTCCGGTCCCCAGCGCAATGTGTGCAGGATGTGATGCGTGTCCTCGGTGCCGAATCCGCTCAACACCACGCGCCGCTGATCCGCGATGCCGTCGCCGTCGGTGTCTTTGAAGTGCAGCAGCTCGGTGCTCTGGCCGACGTAGCAGCCGCCGTCGCCCGGCTCGATGCCGGTGGGAATCAACAGGCCATCGGCGAACACGGTGGTCTTGTCCGCTTTGCCGTCGCCGTTGGTGTCTTCGAGGATGAGGATTTTGTCGTCCTGCGCCTGGCCCGGCTCAATCTGCGGATAGACGGAGGAACTGGCGATCCAGAGCCGCCCGCGCGCGTCCCAATTCATGGCGATGGGCTTGGCGAGCAAGGGATTCTCGGCCCAGAGCGTGACTTCGAGATTCGGGTCGGCGAGTTGGAAGGTGGGGTGGGGCTGCGGCTTGAACGGAGTCGCGGGTTTGTCGGGCAAAGGATTTTGTTTTGGTTTTGCTGTCCATTGTTCCCGCGCTTTGAACTCGCGCTTTTCCCGCCGCATTTTCGCAATCTGTCCTTCCTCCGCCTGAATAAGAGGATCGAATTTAGGAATCTCCTGGGCGTTTTTTCCCTGCTCGTGTTTGCGGAAGAGGAAAAGGTAAGTGCTGTTCTCTGGCCGCCAGCGGTGAAAGAAAAGTTGGTTCTTCTTAACGATCGTGCGGCGGAGTTCAACATAAGCGTCCAAAGGCAGGTCTTGATAAGGCCAGCCAAACGAGTGCGCCATTTCAATGGCCGCTACTCGGTAACCCAAATCCTTGAGATGAATTCCATTTCCCGTTCGTGGCACATCGACAAGCTCAGGTTCAGATTTACCAGGTACTCGTTGATACGTTTTCGGCGGCTCGCCAATTTTCTCGAAGAAATCTACAAACAGAAACCCCCGCTTCTCCGCAATCCCCTGAATCGCCTTCGTGTAGCTCGCGAGCATTTCGTTGTGACGCACCGGGTCGGGCAGCGGCGGCGGCAGCTTCTCGTGCCGAATCGGGCTGAGCAGGATGAACCGCGTCTCCTTGTTCAGCGCGAGGATGCCGTCAATGAGCTTGTTGTAATCCGCCGTGAACTTCTCCAGTCCCGCCGCGCCGTCGAACGAACTCGCCATGCCGTAGCCCAGCACCACCACCGTGGGCTGCACCTGTTTGATCTGCTCCATGAGCTGGCGGAACATTTCGCCCTCGCCCTTCGTCCAGTCGAAGCTCACGCGCGAAATCCCGACCGGCGTGTCTGCGCTCCAGCCCAGGTTGCGGAACGTCACGTTCCGGTCCGGGAACCGCAGCGTCATCATCAACTCGAGGTAGCCATAATCCTTCTCCCGCTCCATGAGCGTATCGCCGAGGAAGACCACGCGGTCGCCCTCGCGCAGTTCGAAGGGTTTCGCGGGCGCGGCGGCCAAGGCGCTGACCGTGATAAACAGGGCGAGAAAGGCAAAGATATGTTTCATGGTTTGGAAAAGCTATTGGACAAAACTGGGAGTCAGAACTCAGGCCGCTAAATCCGCGACCTCCACCTGAAGCCGCTTCACGCGAGCCTCTGCGACAATCGCCTCGATCTGCCGGGCCATGTCGTCGTCGATCCATTCCTCCCCGCATTGGGAGCAGACGGTGGCGCGCACATGGCGCACCACCACGACGCCCGTGCCGAGGTCGGCGGTGAAAGTGGTGGTGCCGGGAGCTTTTGGCCCACCGCACACGGGACAAACTGAAGCTGGTGTGTTCATAATTTTCGTCTTGTTTTGTAGTCTGCCTCGAACACTTCCAAAGACGGTTCATAAACCGTGACGATGAAAGCTTGGGCGGCTGTCTCATCCAGCGCCGCCACGACATGGAGCGGACGGGAGCCAGCGTAGCCAAGAAAAAGTGCGGACGCGAAGGGTTTGTCCTCCGGGTAGTCGCGCACCCGCTCACCCGTCAGGAGCACGTCGAGCACGGAGGCCTGGGAAATGTTCCGCTCCGCCATGCGCTGAAGCACATGCTTGCGCCACTCGACGCTGCGGGCGCGAATGGCTTCCTGAAGTTTGCCTAGGTCGAGCGGCTTCATGGCGGCGACGGGTTCATGGGCATGAGGATTTCAGACGAAGCGGACGGGCGCAAACATTCACTCAAAACGTGCAAGTCAACTCACGTCGCGATCCCGCGCATCAGCGAGCTTGTCGGGGAAATAGTTTGATGAAATAGTCCGCCTCAACGTCCCAAACACATGAATCAAGAAAACTTTGCTCCCGCGTCGCGCCGCGAATTTTTGCGCACCTCCACCGCGGTCACGGCCGGCCTGATCGCCGCGCCGTTTGTGCTGGCCGGCCGCAGCGCCACGCTGTCGCCGGGCGACAGCATCAAGGTCGGACTCATCGGCTGCGGCGGGCGCGGCAACGGTGCGGCGGCGGATGCGCTGGCGGCGGATGGCAATACCATCCTCTACGCGATGGGCGATATTTACGGGTCCAAGATCGAATCCGGGCTGAAGGAGCTTCAGAAATCTTACCCCGAAGCCGGGCGCGTGCAGGTGCCGTCGGAGCGGCGCTTCACAGGCGTGGATGCCTTCGAGAAAGTCCTCGCGTCCGGCGTGGATGTGGTGTTGTTGACGACTCCGCCCGGCTTTCGGCCCATGCATTTCCAGGCCGCCGTCGCGGCGGGCAAACATGCCTTTCTGGAAAAGCCGGTGGCCACGGACACGGCGGGGGTGCGATCCGTGCGGGCCAGCGCCGAGGAGGCCAAACGGAAAGGACTGGCCGTGCAATCCGGGTTTTGCTGGCGCTCCAACACTTCGCGCATCGAGTTTTTCAAACGCATTCATGCCGGGGCCATCGGCGACGTGCGCGCCCTGTATCACACCTATCTCACCGGCCCCGTCAAACCGATGCCCGCGCCAGAATCGCGCCCGGCCGGCATGAGCGACGTGGAGTGGCAGGTGCGCAACTGGTACAATTTCGTGTGGCTCTCGGGCGATGGACTGGTGGAGCAGGCCATTCACAGCGTCGATAAGATGGCTTGGGCGATGAAGGACGTGCCGCCGCTGAAATGCACGGCGGTGGGTGGCCGGCAGATTCCCAACCATCAGGGCAACATCTACGATCACATCGAAGTGAACTTCGAGTGGGCGAGCGGCGTGCGGGGATTCATGGCCCAACGCCAGATCGCGGGTTGTGCCAGTGAAACCAAGGATTACATCATTGGTTCCAAAGGCACCGGATTGCTGGGTGGCCGGCGCGGTGCGGAACTGACCAGCGCGGAAACCTGGCGCTACGAAGGGCCGGAATCCGAGAGCGCGATGTTCGGCAAGATGTACCAGAACGAACACGCCAGTTTCATCCAATCCATTCGCGACGGCAAACCGATCAACGACGGCGAGCACATGTGCAACAGCACGTTGATGGCGATCATGGGCCGCATGGCCGCCTACACGGGACAGGAGATCACCTGGGAGCAGATGCTCAACTCGCAGGAACGCCTGGGGCCGGAGAAGCTCACTTGGGACATGGCGCTGCCCATCGCGCCAATGGCCGTGCCGGGCAAGACGAAGTTTATTTAAGATGCGGACAACTTGCTGATCAAAAATATGAAAACATCACGCCGGCAGTTTCTTCAGCACACCACAACAGTGATCGCCGCAACCGCGTTCGGCGCGCCGCTTGTCGGCGGACTGGGCTGCTCATCGACGGATAGCAATCATCACGCGAAGCGCCACCTCAAAAAGGCGATCATGTATGACACGATTGGCTACAAGGGCACGGTGCTGGAAAAATTCCGCGCGCTGAAAGCCGCAGGCTTCGATGGTGTGGAGCTTTCCAGCCACATGAACCAGGACGAGGTCGTGCGGGCGCTCGACGAATCTGGGCTGAAGGCCGCGAGCGTCTGCGGCAGCAAACACTGGAGCAAGACGCTCTCGCATCAGGACGAGAAGGTGCGCGGCGAAGGACTGGAAGCATTGAAGCAGACCATCCGCGACGCCAAGCGTTATGGGGCCACCTCCGTCCTGCTTGTGCCCGGCACGGTGAACAAGGACGTGACCTACGAGCAATGCTGGGAGCGTTCCATCGCGGGCATTCGCGCCGCCCTGCCCCTCTGCGAGGAGACCGGCGTGAAGATCGCCATCGAGAATGTGTGGAATAACTTCATCATGAAACCGCAGCAGGCCAAGGATTACCTCGACGCGATCAACAGCCCGTTCGTCGGCTGGCATTTCGACATCGGCAACATGATCAAGTTCGGGCCGTCCGAGGAATGGATCCAAGTGCTGGGCCAGCGCATCCTCAAGCTGCACATCAAGGAATACGGCACCGCGCCCGGCAAGGGCTTCGGCGTGAAGTTCTTCGAAGGCGACAACCACTGGCCCGCCATCATGGCCGAACTCGACAAGGTCGGTTACACCGGCTGGGCCATCACGGAACAGCCCGGCAATCAGACCAAGGACGCCGAGTCGCTGAAGGAATTCTCCGCGCTGCTGGATAGGGTGCTGGCCAGTTGAGGACCGCGCCGTTGGAATGAAGCCGCCAACCGCAAGGTTGGCGGTTATCTTTTGGTGAAGACGATGATGTGCTGCCAGGGCAGCACGGCGATGGTTTCCTTCCAGACGAGCGGGTGCGCGGCCATTTCCCGGCGCACCTGCGCCTCGGTCATCTTGTGGACGAGCTTGATTGGCACCTTCACATCCTCGCCCCGGAATTCGACGAAGACCATCCGACCGCCCGGCTTGAGCGCGCGGCACATGGCCTCCGTCATCTCATGCGGGTAATCAAACTCGTGATAGACATCAACCATGATGATGAGGTCGAGGGCGGCGGCGGGCAGCTTCGGATCGGTGATGGTGCCCAACACGGGCACGATGTTGGTGAGGCCCAGGCGGACGAGCCTGTTCGTCAACAAGTCGAGCATCTCCTGCTGGATTTCCACGGCATAAACTTTTCCGCCCGGCAAAATCTTCGGAGCCATGCGGCGCGTGAGATAGCCCGTGCCCGCCCCGATGTCCGCGACTTGGTCGCCGGGCTGTAACTTCAAAGCCTCGACGAGCAACTGCGTCTTCTCCTCCTCTTCGCGTTCCGGACGCTCGAGCCAGTCTGCGGCCTGATGGCCCATGACGTGAGCGATCTCGCGGCCGAGGTAGAATTTTCCGATGCCGTTGGGATCGTGAGCGGCGCGTGACTCATAGCGGTTGGTGGCGGCGACCACAGGTGACTCCGCCGCATGACCGGGGCCGGTCAACAAGCAGACGATGAAAGCAATGAAGCAATGGCGGTGCATGGACGCAAGCTAAGGTTCACGGCTGCCAGAGGTGAAACAAAAAATCCCCCGCGTCGTGCGACGCGGGGGATTTGATATGGGGAGCGGACGTTACGGATTTTGCAGCACGCGGTAGTAGCGCTGACCGTTGGTGCGGCCGTCGAAGATGGTCAGGACCGAACCGTCGCCGGTCAAGTTGGAGAGCGTCTGCCAGTTGACCGGCGCATTGAACGTATTGATGTATTGCACCGTATAGCTCCTGCCCGCCTGGGACGGGAAGGACAGGCCGAACTTGGTGACCAAGAGGCTCGGGCTAAGGATGATGTTACCCTGGCCGGTGGAGCAGTTGATGATGCAGATGGCGGTGCTGCTGACCCGCGCCCCCGAGCAAATGTCATTGCCGGTGATGGTCACGATGTTGGTCACGTTCGGACCGCAATTCGTGGGAATGAAGCTGGAGGCGTAATCCATCCATTCACCCGGCGCGAAGCCGTCCATGGTCATGAAGACCGTGCCGTCATTGCCGACCACCACAATGTTGCTCAAGGTCACATTGCCGCAGTTGGTCACGATGCCAGAGAAAGGCAGCGGCTGGAACAGGGTCACTGCCCCGGTCGGGCAGGTGCGGGTGATGCTCAAGCAAGGATAGGTGATGCCCGGGCAGACGGCGGTCGCGGTCTTGACCACGTTCGTGCCGCAGATGCTGGTGGCGCGCGCGGTCAGGGTGTCGTCATACGGCCCGCAACAATCCTCCAGAACGCTGTAGCTGTTGGTGAAGCTGACGGCCTGGCCGGGGGCCAGAATGATGGGGCCGAGGACGGGGCTGTTGTTGGTCGGCTTGTTGTCGAAGACGAACACGTTGGTCAGCGTGACGTTGCCGTTGTTGCTGACCGTGCCGCTGTAGACGAGCAGGCCGCCAAACGGAGTGGGGGCCGCCGGGCAACGCTTGGTGATGCTGATGCGCGGCGTCGTAATGACCGGGCAGGAGGCCGTGGCGGTGTGCGTGACATTGCTGCCGCAGATGCTCCGGGCGGAAGCGGTCACGGTATCAACGTCAGGACCACAGAAGTCCAGGGGGGCACGATAGCTGCCCGTGTAGGAGATGGATTGACCGGGAGCCAGAATCGCGGGACCGAAGACTGGAGTGTTATTCGTCGGCTTGTTGTCCACGATGAGGACGTTGGTCAACGTGATGTTGCCGGCGTTGCTGACCGTGCCACTGAACACGATGAGGTCACCAGGAGCGACCGGGCTGGCCGGGCAATTCTTGGTCACGCGGATGACTGGAGTGGTCATGGCCGCACACGTCGCCGTGGCCTGCGCGATCACATTGCTGCCGCAGATGCTGCG
>JAYVWQ010000028.1:0-3929 GCA_043785945.1 Akkermansia sp. | reverse complement strand
ATGACCTACAACCGCGATTTGCAGGAGGACAAAGAACGACTCTTCGACAGCGCGGATACGGTGCGCGCCTGCGTCCGGCTCATGGCCGCGATGCTCGATCACACGGCGATCAACGCTGAACCCTGTCGCGCCGCCGCCAGCGACCCCGCGCTGCTCGCGACCGACCTTGCGGATTATCTGGTGGGCAAAGGCATGGCTTTCCGCCAAGCCCATCACGTCGTGGGCGCGGTCGTCGCTTACGCGGAGAAAACCAGGAAGCCGCTCAACGAAATTTCCCTCGCGGAGCTGCGCGCCATTGAGAAGCAGTTCGGCGACGACGCGCAGGATGTGTTCAGCCTCAAGGCCGCGATGGAGCGGCGGAAGATCACCGGCGCACCGGGCACGGCGGAAGTGCGGAAGCAGCTCGCGCGCTGGAGCAAGCTGTTGAAATAAACATCGGAGCGCGGACCGTTTGGCCCGCGCTCCTGGTCAGTTTTATTTCTGCGCTTTTACCTTCACGAATCACCTTTCTCCCAACGGCCTGGGTTCCGGCTTAGAGGACTTCGACGATACGGGGCGGGGCGCTGACGGGCGTGGGGGAAATCTGGAAGGCCGCGGCCACGCGGGCGACGGCGCTCGCGGCCTGTTCACTGGTACGGGCGTGGAGGCGGGCGAGGGTGGCCCCCGCGCGCACGGCTTCGCCAATCGCCGCCAACTGATCAAGGCCGACCTCGAAATCGACGGCGGCTTCCTTGGTCATGCGTCCGCCGCCGAGGTCGCGGACGACTTCGCCGAGCACGCGCGCATCCGCCGCTGCGATCCAGCCGTCGCGTTCGGCTTTCACCGTCACGACAAAGGGAGCGGTGGGGTCGAGGGCGAGCTTGGCTTGAAGCGCCTTCAAGTCTGCACCTTGGGCGGTGAGCATTTCATCCCACTTGCGGCGGGGTGCGCCGGAGAGAAGCATCTGCAAGGCGCGGGCACGAGCCGGGGCGATGTCGTCAGCCAGACCGGTGACGACGAGCAGTTGAGCGGCACATTCCACGACAAGTTCCTGCAAATCAGCCGGGCCGTGACCGTCGAGACATTCCACGGACTCCTTCACCTCCAGCCAGTTGCCGGCGGTGCGCCCGATGGGGGCGTGCATGTCGGTGAGCACGGAGCGGGTTTGGACGCCGGCCTCATTGGCGAGGGCGGTCATGGACAACGCGAGGGCGCGGGCCTGCTCGCGGGTTTGCATGAAGGCGGCGGAACCAAACTTCACGTCGAGCACGAGCGCGCTGATGCCCTCGGCCAGTTTCTTGGAAAGAATGGACGCGGTGATCAGCGGGATGGAGGGCACGGTGCCGGTCGCATCACGCAGCGCGTACATGAGCCGGTCGGCCGGGCACATGGTCGTGGTCTGACCGCAAATGACGCAGCCGACTTCCTGGACTTGGCGGATGATTTCCTCCCCCGTGGGCCGGGTGCGAAAGCCGGGGATGGATTCCAACTTGTCGAGCGTGCCGCCGGTGATGCCGAGGCCGCGCCCGGAAATCATGGGCACGCGAAAGCCAAGGCAGGCGAGGAGCGGCGCGAGCGGCAGGGAAACCTTGTCGCCGATGCCGCCGGTGGAGTGTTTGTCCACGACGGGGCGCGGGTCGGCGGGAAATTGCAGCATGTCCCCGGAGTCGCGCATGGCGAAGGTGAGGGCGCGGGTTTCTGTGGCGTCGAGGCCGCGAAAGAACAGGGCCATGAGGAAGGACGACATCTGATAGTCGGGAATCTCGCCGCGCGTGAAGGCGGCGATGATCTCCTGAAGCTGTGCTGGAGTCAGCGCGTGCCCGTCGCGCTTGTGCTCAATAAGGGGAAGAAGGTTCATGATGGTTGATGGAGCGCCCTCAAATCGCACCATGCAGGGAAGGACGGAAATGGTTGTAGTTGAGGACGGCGTATTTTCTACGGATCAATTCCACCGCCAATGGAGCGTCCACCGTTATGATCAGATGCCGCGCTTGCGCCAGATGGATGACGGCACAATCAGTTAGGCCGAGATCGGAAAAGCAGTCAAAGGAAAGCACCTCCAAAGCCGGGACGGCTGACTCTGGCGTGCGACGGATCAGTGCATCAAACTGGGCAAACACGTCATCCCGAAACCGGCCTTTGATCTGATCCAACAAGTTCGATGTTTCGGCGAGGATGTGCGGAGTGGTCACGAGTTTTCCGACCCGGCCTACGATTTCCTTCAGCAACTCAAAATCAGGGAGGGAAAAGTTTTTGTTTCGGGTGGGACGAGCTTCCAGAATCAAATTGGGGTCTGTGGAGCCGACGATGAGAAACACAAGCAGGTTGGAATCGAGAATCAAACCGTGAGAGCGATGCTTCCGCAGAACCGCGTCGATGTGGGCGGGGATCATCGAATCTTCATCGACACCACGCGCCCCGTCATCGCATCAACCTTGAAGATTTTCAGCTTATTGAGCGGACGCTGGGCAAACGGATGGTTCTTAAGGACGTGGTTGGACAGAGCGACCTGCGGATCATGCACGCCCAGCGTGATGAGCCAATGGTCTTCCTGGTCAGAAACTTCAACCTCTTCTAATGTGATCCGCGACTTAGGGAACAAGTTTTGGCAATAGCGTTGCGCAGCCGCGACGGCTTCCCTGACTTCTAACGCTGGTTTTGATTTCGCGACAACTGGCATGGAGGAAAACTAGTCAACGTCGGTGGAAAGTAAATAGCTCACCCAACGAACCTCTTTGCCACGGTGCAGGCGTTGTGCCCGCCGAAGCCGAAGGAGTTGTTCACGATGGCGTCCACTCGCATCTCGCGCGCGGTGTGCGGCACATAGTCGAGGTCGCACTCGGGATCGGGATTTTCCAAGTTGATGGTGGGCGGCACGATTTGGTTTTGCAGCACCTTGGCGCACAGGGCCATCTCGATGGCGCCGGCCGCGCCGAGCATGTGGCCGGTCGCGCCCTTGGTGGAACTGACGGCCAGCTTTTTCGCGTGTTCGCCGAAGACCGTCTTGATGGCCTGCGTTTCGCAGACATCGCCCTGCGGGGTGGAGGTGCCGTGGGCGTTGATGTAATGGATGTCGGCCGGATTCAGGCGCGCGTTCTTGAGCGCCATCTTCATGCAGCGGGCCGCGCCTTCGCCGCCGGGTGCGGGTGCGGTCATGTGATTCGCGTCGGCGGTGTTGCCGTAGCCGATGAGTTCGCAGTAGATGCGCGCGCCCCGGGCCAGGGCGTGCTCCAATTCCTCCAGCACCAGCACGCCGGCCCCTTCACCCATGACGAAGCCGTCGCGGTCCTTGTCGAAGGGGCGCGAGGAGCGTTTGGGTTCGTCGTTGCGCGTGCTCATGGCGCGCATGGCGCAGAAGCCGCCAATGCCAAGGGGCACAATGGTCGCCTCAGTGCCGCCGGCAAACATCACGCTCGCGTCGCCCATCTTGATGGTGCGCCAGGCCTCGCCGATGGCGTGAGTGGCGGTCGCGCAGGCCGAGCAGGTGGCGACGTTAGGGCCGCGCAGTTTGTTATACATCGAGAACAGTCCCGAGGACATGTTCAGGATGAGCATGGGAATCATGAACGGTGAGAGCCGGCCCGGCCCGCGTTCGAGCAAGACCTTGTGCTGCTCCTCGACGGTGTAGAGGCCGCCGATGCCGGAGCCAATGAACACGCCGACCTCGTCGCGATTCACTTTTTCCAAATCGAGGCCGGAGTCGAGCAGCGCATCGTGCCCGGCGGAGATGCCGAACTGGGCATAACGATCCGTGCGGCGCACATCCTTGGGCGAAGGGAAAGCGGGCAGCGGATCGAAGTTCTTCACCTCGCCCGCGATCTGGGTGTCGAACTTCGACGCGTCGAAGAGCTTGATGCGGTCGATGCCGCACTGGCCCGCGAGGACGTTCTTCCACAGGTCATCCATGCGGCCGAGGGGCGAGACCGCACCCAAGCCGGTGATGACCACTC
>JAYVWQ010000027.1:0-10764 GCA_043785945.1 Akkermansia sp. | reverse complement strand
TCGGATTGCTTCTTGGTCAGGCGGGTCAGTTTGACGCCGATCTTTTCCAAGTGCAGGCGGGCCACTTCTTCGTCGAGCTTCTTGGGCAGACGATAGACGCCCACCTTGTAGGTCTCCTTGTTCCGCCACAGGTCAAGCTGCGCCAGGACCTGGTTGGAGAACGAGTTCGACATGACGAAGCTCGGATGGCCGGTGGCGCAGCCGAGGTTCACGAGCCGACCTTCCGCGAGGATGAACATGGCCTTGCCGTTGGCGAAGGTGTACTTGTCATACTGCGGTTTGATGTTGAGCCGCTTCACGCCCTTGGCGGTGTTCAAACGGTCCATTTGGATCTCGTTGTCGAAGTGGCCGATGTTACACACGATGGCCTGGTCCTTCATCTTCTGCATGTGCTCGAAGGTGATGATGTCGCAGTTGCCCGTGGTGGTGACGTAGAGGTCCGCCGTGCCGAGGGTGCTTTCCAGCGTGTTGACCTCGAAGCCTTCCATCGCCGCTTGCAGCGCGTTGATCGGATCAATCTCCGTGACAATGACGCGCGCCCCAAAGCCGCGCAGCGAAAAGGCCGAGCCTTTGCCCACGTCGCCGTAGCCGCAGACGCAGGCGACCTTGCCCGCAATCATCACGTCGGTGGCGCGCTTGATGCCATCCGCCAGGGATTCACGGCAGCCGTAGAGGTTGTCGAACTTCGATTTCGTGACCGAGTCGTTCACGTTGATCGTGGGCACGAGGAGCTTGCCCTGTTCGAGCATCTGATAAAGGCGATGCACGCCGGTGGTCGTTTCTTCCGAGACACCGCGCCATTCCTTCACCACGTTGTGCCAGAAACCCACGCGCTCTTTCGCGACGCGCTTGAGCAGATTCTTGATGACCTGTTCCTCGTGCGAACCGCTGGGCGTGTGAACCCAGTTGCTGCCGTTTTCCAGCTCGTAGCCTTTGTGAATGAGCAGCGTCACGTCGCCGCCGTCATCGACCACAAGCTCCGGGCCTTTGTTGCCGGGGAAAGTGACGGCATCCAGGGTGCAGTCCCAATACTCTTCGAGCGTCTCACCCTTCCAAGCGAAGACCGGAATACCGGCCTTCGCGATGGCGGCGGCCGCCTGATCCTGGGTGGAGAAGATGTTGCAGCTCGCCCAGCGCACGTTCGCGCCGAGATCGACGAGCGTCTCGATGAGGATGGCCGTCTCCGTGGTCATGTGGAGCGAGCCGGTGATGCGGACGCCCTTGAGCGGCTTGCTCGGCGCGTATTTTTTCCGGATGGACATTAGACCCGGCATTTCCTGTTCGGAAACGTCGATGGTCTTGCGGCCCCAATCGGCGAGGCTCAGGTCTTTGACTTTGAAGTCTTGTTTCGCGGCACTGGCGCCGTTCTTGGCGGCGGCGGGAGCCTTCACGAGCTTGGCCCGAGAGGGCGGTAATTGAATTTTAGCCATAGTCAGTTTCAGTTTTAAGTTAATCGTCCGTGATAAAATTTAGCGGACCGCCTTCTTGAGCGCCGCCACCTTGTCCGTCTTTTCCCAAGTCAAATCTTTGTCGTCCTTGCCGAAGTGACCGTAGTTCGTCGTCTTGCCGTAAATCGGGCGCAGCAGGTTGAGCTGCTTCACGATGTCGGCCGGCTTAAAGCTGAACACGGACTGCACCGCGCGGGTGATCTCGCCATCGCTCAGACCTTCCTTGGCCGTGCCGAAGGTGTTCACGTACACCGAGACCGGATCAGGATAGCCAATCGCGTAGGCGAACTGGATTTCCGCGCGCCGCGCGAGACCCGCCGCCACGATGTTCTTGGCCACGTAGCGGCCCATGTAAGCCGCGCTGCGATCCACCTTCGACGGATCTTTGCCTGAGAACGCCCCGCCGCCGTGACGGCCGAAGCCGCCGTAGGTGTCCACGATGATTTTGCGCCCGGTCAGACCGGTGTCGCCTTGGGGTCCGCCGGTCACGAAACGGCCCGTCGGATTGATCAGATAAAGCGTGTCGGCCGTGAGCAGGTCGCGCGGCAGCACCTTCTTCACGATCTCTTCGATGCAGAACTCTTCGATCTGCTTGTGCTCCACATCCGCCGTGTGCTGGGTGGAAATAACCACGTTGGAAATCGCAATGGGTTCGTCGTTCTCGTAGAGGACCGAGACCTGCGACTTCGCGTCGGGGCGCAGCCAATGCACCTTGCCGCTCTTGCGCACCTGCGTGAGACGGCGTCCGAGGCGATGCGCGAACATAATCGGCGCCGGCATCAGCTCATCGGTTTCATCGCTCGCGTAACCGAACATCAGGCCCTGGTCGCCCGCGCCCTGCTCCGCCTTCTTCTTGCCCTTCGCGCCCTTGGCATCGACGCCCTGCGCAATGTCCGGCGACTGCTGAGTGATGATGGTGTTCACGAACACCTTGTCGGCGTGGAACACGTCGTCGTCGTTCACGTAGCCGATTTCGCGGATGGCCTCGCGTGTGATCTGCACGAAGTCGAGCTTGGCCCGCGTGGTGATTTCACCGCCCACGATGGCGATGTTCGACTTCACGTAGGTTTCGCAGGCCACGCGGCTGGTCTTGTCCTGCGCGAGGCAGGCGTCCAGCACCGCGTCCGAAATGGTATCTGCGACCTTGTCCGGATGGCCTTCGCCGACGGACTCCGATGAAAAGATGAATCGATTGCTCATGTATTTTTCTGCCGACAGTTTGCGTGCGTCGAACTCATATCGACGTATCTGGATGCGAAGATACGTTGAATTGAAAGCGAGTCAACGGGGAAGTTTTGAGACAGCGGCAGGAATCAAGAGCGACGGGCAATCAGTTGTCAGCCCAGGCTCTGGAACTCCAAACCAAAAACTTCACGAGGCAACTTTGTCTGGAGGATCTGAATATTTGTTCCACGAACTGATCCTATCACGCGGTCTCGGTCACTAGCCGCCATGTTGACACCCAAATAAACCGCTTTGATCGCATCTTTGGGTAACGGGCACACACGAATGGGGCGACCGTTTTGTTCCACTTCCACGCAATGCCTGAATTCACGAATAATGCGGAACTCGTGTTCCTCTTCCCATTCCATTCCTTTCGTGATGCACCACGAGATGCCCACGAGGTCCAATGGATCACAAACAGGGCGTCGGGGCGAGTAGTTGACAGGATAGACATGACCAAGATCACGGAACGAAGGCGATTCTGTGTTGAACTCAAGAAGGAAGCCGCGATGGCTCTTTGCGTAATGTGCCCACATTTTCAAATTGTCCTTAGCTCCAGCCAGACACAAAACCCCGGCACGACGACTCAGTTGATTGACCACGCCCGCTTGAATTTGTGCGGCAAGTTTTTCCGAATTGTCTCGCATGTATGCCGCCAACTGTTTGCTTGCCGACCGCAGCATTTCGCGCCGCTCCTTTCGTGGCATATTCTCAGGAATTTTTAATTCCTGTTTTGTTACCTTGCTGGCACGACGCAACTTTTCACGCCCTGTGATAGCGACAATACTTGGATGAAGATCGAATGGGTCGTTGAATTCCGAGGGCGGGGAAAACTTAATTCGTTCCTTTTCTAAAATGTCCACGCCTTCCGGCGACACGTACTTGAACAACGGCGGCAACGATCCATTCACGGCATGGCTATAGCATAATGAGCCATTACTGACACCGCAAAATCAACGCGGCACCCGATCGGAAAAAACGAGTCTCGCGAGCTCGACTGCTACAGCGGATTGAAAACGCGCGCGAAGCCGAACGAAGCGAAGTGGCTCTCATGGCGCGTGGCGAATTCCGTCACGCCTTGGATTGGCGAGATTCGGGTCAAAGGTCGCGATACACGTCCGAGCGATGCTGCACGCGGTAGATGCGGACGAGTTTCTGGTCGCGGTAAATCCAGTAGAGGATGCGGTAGTCGCCCACGCGCAGCTTGCACAATCCGGCGAGGTCATCGGGCATTCCGACGAGCCGACGATGCACGATGCCGGGGGCATTTTCCGCGAGCCAGAGGATCTTTCGTTCGACGCTGGACCCAATGGCCGCGTCGAGTTCGGCAAGTTGTGCGTCCGCCTTTTTGCCTACTTCGACTTGGTAGGACATGGCAGATGGCGCGGCTTCCAAACTTTGAATTCACCGGCCACGTCTTGTTTCCGTGCGTCCCGAAGGGCTTTCACAATGCGCGGATTGTTCGCCATCAGCCAGTCTTCC
The DNA here is from genome assembly GCA_043785945.1 of Akkermansia sp. Taxonomy (GTDB): domain Bacteria; phylum Verrucomicrobiota; class Verrucomicrobiia; order Limisphaerales; family SIBH01; genus JANNGC01. The sequence goes on along the minus strand of JAYVWQ010000027.1, from coordinate 6,610 downwards.
AGTTCGTCGAGCGTATCGACAGACTCAAGCACACGGAGGGGAATTTCCACGGTGGTAGCCAGCGCTTTCATAGACGAAGCGTATCGCGATCACGAACGCGAAGCAAGGCGGCAAACTTTCAGGGACAGCTCCCATATCCCGCCACCTCGACGGCTCACAACCGCGACACCAGCAACTCCCGCTGAAACACCATCTCCTTCGGCAGATGCGCGTAGAGTTTCATGAACAGCTCGTCCTGCGAGAGCAGTTCGCGCCGCCATTCTTCGAGGTCAATGGTCTGCGCCTGCTCCACGCGCGCGGGCATGTCGGCGGACATGCCTTCCAAGTCGAAGCTGTTCGGTCCGGGCACCCAGCCGAGCGGCGTCTCGTTGGCGTCGGCGCGGCCGTGGCAGCGGTCCACGATCCATTTGAGCACGCGCATGTTCTCGCCGTAGCCGGGCCAGAGGAATTCGCCGCTCGCGTCCTTGCGGAACCAGTTCACATGGAAGATGCGCGGGACGAACTTGATCTGCTTGCGCAGGGAGAGCCAGTGGCGGAAGTAGTCGCCCATGTTGTAGCCGCAGAAGGGCAGCATGGCCATCGGGTCGCGCCGCACCTGGCCGACTGCGCCGCCCGCCGCCGCCGTCATCTCGGAGCCGACGGTCGCGCCCATGTACACGCCGTGAATCCAGTTAAAGGCCTGATAGACCAGCGGCGTGGTCGTGGCGCGGCGTCCGCCAAAAATAATCGCGCTCACGGGCACGCCTTCCGGATCGTTGGCCGCGGGATCGAGCGCCGGGTTGTTCGTCATGGGCGAAGTGAAACGGCTGTTCGGATGCGCGGCCTTGTCCTTGGAGTCCGGCGTCCACGGCTGACCGCGCCAATCGATGGCCCGGGCGGGCGGCTCATCGGTCTTGCCCTCCCACCACACGTCGCCGTCGGGCAGCAGCGCGACGTTGGTGAAGATGGTGTCGCGCGAAATAATCTGCATGGCGTTGGGGTTCGACTTGGCATTCGTGCCGGGCGCGACGCCGAAGTAACCGGCCTCGGGATTGATGGCGCGCAGCCGTCCGTCCGCGCCGGGTTTCATCCACGCGATGTCATCGCCGACGGTCGTGACCTTCCAGTTGGCGAAGTGCGACGGCGGCACGAGCATGGCGAAGTTCGTCTTGCCACAAGCGCTGGGGAAGGCGGCGGTGGCGTAGGTCTTCTCGCCGGTCGGCGACTCAACGCCGAGGATGAGCATGTGTTCGGCGAGCCAGCCTTCGCTGCGTCCGAGATACGAGCCGATGCGCAGCGCGAGACACTTTTTGCCAAGCAGGACGTTGCCGCCGTAATTCGAGCCAACGGAAATCACCGCGTTGTCCTGCGGGAAATGCGCGATGAAACGGCGGTCGGGATTCACATCCAGCATGGTGTGCAGACCGCGATTGAAGTCGTCGCTGTCGCCCAACTGCGCGTAGGCCACCCGGCCCATGCGCGTCATCACCCGCATGGAGAGCGCGACGTAAATCGAGTCGGTCAGTTCCACGCCCACCTTGCTCAGGGACGATCCCGGCGGCCCCATGAGATACGGCACCACGTACATGGTGCGTCCGCGCATCGCGCCCGCGCAGAGGGCGTGAAGCTTGGCATACATTTCTTTGGGCTTAACCCAATTATTCGTCGGCCCGGCCTCATCGGGCGTGGGCGTGCAGATGAAAGTGCATTGCTCGACGCGCGCCACGTCGTTGGGATTGGAGCGGTGGAGGTAGCAGCCGGGAAGTTTCTGCTGGTTGAGCGGCAGGAGGATGCCCGCCTTGACGGCAGCCTGGGTCAAAGCTGCTTGCTCCGCCTCGGAGCCGTCACACCAGTGGATGCGGTCCGGTTGACAAAGAGCCACCATCTCCTCCACCCATCGCCGCACGTTTTGATTTTCCGGTTTTCCCTGCCCGGCCTCGTTGCTTCCGCTCATGGGCCAAGGTTGGGTCAACCGGAGCAACCGGCGCGACGAAAATTGTTCATTTCACCAAGGAATTTGCCGATGAGCAACCAGTGGTTCTGCAGAGCCACCGCACTAAATGAAATACGATCTGAACAACATGCCGGTCAACTGGGTGGACGCACTGGCCGTGGCCGTCCTCGTCATCGGCTTCATTCACGGGCGCAAGCGTGGTCTTTCCCAGGAGATGCTCGATACCGTCCAATGGATTTTAATCGTCGTGGTCGGGGCCATTTATTACCGGCCCCTGGCCGCGCTCCTGAGCCAGAAGCCCATGTTCAGCCAGCTCACCTATTACATCCTGAGCTACCTGCTCATCGCCCTCGGGTTTAAGATTGTTTTCACCCTCATCAAACAGCGCATCGGCCAGAAGCTCATCGAGGGCGACGTCTTTGGCCGCTTTGAATACTATGGAGGGATGCTGGCCGGGTCGGTGCGTTTCGGGTGCGCCTTCCTCGCCGTGTTGAGCGTCTTGCACGCGCCCCACTACAGCCCGGAATATTGGACCAAGCGGGCCAAAGAAGTGGACTACAACTACGGGAGCGATTTTTTCCCCGCGCCCTGCAAAATCCAGAAATCAGTTTATCAGGACTCGTTGACCGGACGCAGCACGGAAAAATACGCCTCTCAATTCCTCATCGTGCAGATTGCCGGCGAGGAGAAAAAAGTCCGCGACGAAGGCAGCCTGGCCCGGCGCAATGAGCGGAAGATTGACGCTATCATCGGCGGCAAGTAACGCTCTGCGGCGTGGCTGGCCTCATTCCTCCGCATCTCCTCGAGCAGATACGCGCCGCCAGTGACATCGTCGATGTCATTGGCTCGTATGTGCCGCTCAAGCGCGCGGGCACGAACTTTGTCGCCCTCTGCCCGTTCCATCGCGAGAAATCTCCGAGCTTCAACGTCAGCCCGCACCGCCAGGCCTTTCACTGCTTCGGCTGCCAGAAGGGTGGCGATGTCTTCTCCTTCGTGCGCGAGTACGAAAACATTTCCTTCATGGACGCGGTGCGCCGGCTGGCCGAGCGCGCCAGCATCCCGCTGGAATTTGAGAACAACCCCGCCGCGCAGCAGCAGAAGCACATCAAGGAAGTGCTCTGGAACATCCACGAACAAATCACCCAGCGCTGGCAGGCCGCGCTGACCCACGACGCGGGCGGGCAAATCGCGCGCGACTATTTGCATAAGCGCGCCGTAAGCGACGACGCGGTGAAGCTCTTCCGCCTCGGCTACGCGCCCGAGCTGTGGGATGACACGGTGAACTGGGCCAAGAGCAAGGGGCATAGTCTCACCGACGTCGAGCACGCCGGACTGATCATCAAGAAAGAGGGCACGGATCGTTACTACGACCGCTTTCGTGGACGGCTCATCTTCCCCATCTGCGACGAGCAGGGGCGCGTCATTGGCTTCAGCGGGCGCATCCTCAGTGGCGATGAGAAGTCAGCCAAGTACGTCAACTCGCCGGAGACGCCCATCTTCACCAAGGGCAAAGTTTTCTTCGGCCTCGACAAGTCCAAGCGTCCGCTGCTCGACGCCGAATCCGCCATCGTCTGCGAAGGCCAGCTCGATCTTATCGCCTGCTACATGGCGGGCGTGACCAACATCGTCGCGCCGCAGGGCACCGCGCTCACGCCCGACCATGCGCGCATCCTCAAACGCTATGTCGAAGAGGTCGTGCTGTGCTTCGACGCGGACAACGCCGGACAAAACGCCGCCGTGCGCTCGCTCGATCCGTTGCTCGCGGCCGGGCTGTCCATCCGCGTGGCCGCCGTGCCCAGCGGTAAAGACCCCGATCAGTTCATCAAGGAGCACGGCGGCGAAGCGTTCCGTGAGCTGATCGAAAAGGCGGAGGGATTCTTCGACTATTATCTCAAGCGCCTCTGCGTCACCAACGACATCCAGACTGACAAGGGCCGCGTGACCGTGCTGCGCGAATTCGGCGAATCGCTCGCCAAGACCAAGAACGCCGTGCTCACCGACACCTACGCGCAGAAGGCCGCGCTGCGTCTTGGCGTGGCCGTGGATTCCGTTCGTGCCGAGTTCAAGAAACTGCGTGCGCCCGAGCCGCGCGAAGCCCGCGAGCCAGATGACACCTTCGTGCCCGAGGAGGAACAGCCCGCCGCCCCGCCCACCGCGCGCGAGGCACAGTTGCTCAAGCTCCTCGTGGCGGGCGAACAGCACCTCGCGTTTGCCGCCACGCATCTGGACCCAGCGTGGCTCATTCATCCCGTCGTGAAGCGCATCGCCGCGCATTGTCTTGAGCTTCATGCGGAAGATGCACCGGGCGGAGCCTCGCTGCTTCACGAGTTTCGCGAAGACCCGGCGGCTCAAAGTTTGTTGTCCGAAGCGCTCGCCCACCAACACGCCGTGCCGCAACCAGAAAAGCAGCTCACTGATGTGCTGACCACGCTGCGCAATGACTGCCTCAACGCCGAGCTGCGCCGCATCACTCTGCGCATCCCCTTCCCCGATCTTTCGGAGGAGGAGCGCCACGCACTCATGCGCCGCCAGCAGGAACTGCGCGTGGCCAAGCTCCAGCCACTCCAACACCTTGGGCCGGAGCTGGAACCGTTTTGAGTCTCGCGAAAGCCGCGAAAAGGACGAAGGACGGAACGAATAGTTCTGCGGTTAGCCTTCGCCCCCTTCGTGGCCTTCACGAGAAAAAATTTCCTCGACCGCTCAGTGCTGATGCCCCACGCCCGTGGCGTGCTGCCAAGCGTGGATGATGTGTTCGATGATGACCTCCACACCGATGCCATGCTTCACCTGCGCGAAGACGAACGGGCCGGGGCCGCGCATCTTCTTCGAGTCGCGCGCCATCACATCAAGATCTGCATCCACCGCCGCGGCCAGGTCCGTCTTGTTGATCACGAGCAGGTCGGACTGCGTGATGCCCGGACCGCCTTTGCGCGGAATCTTGTCGCCCCCGGAAACGTCGATCACCTAGATTGTATAGTCCGCCAGTTCGCGGCTGAAACAAGCGGCCAGATTGTCCCCGCCTGATTCGATGAGCAACAGATCGGGATGGAACTTGCGGTGCAGATCCTCCAGCGCCATCAGGTTCGAGGAAATGTCCTCGCGAATGGCGGCGTGCGGACAGCCTCCTGTTTCCACGGCGCGGATGCGCGCCGCTTCCAAGGCGTCATGGCGCACGAGAAACTCGCCGTCCTCTTTCGTGAAAATGTCATTGGTCACAGCGGCCAGACTCAGGCGCCCGCGCAGTCCCCGGCAAAGCTGGAGCATCAAGGCCGTCTTGCCGCTGCCCACCGGTCCGCCCACGCCGACGGTGAAAGCGCGTTGATGAAAGTCGCGAGCCAGCGGCGTGTCGCGTTCGTGGAAATGACCCGGATGATCCAGGTGCTCGTGCGTGTGTCCATGCGGTCCGTGTTCGTGCGTGTGATGATCGTGTGTGCTCATGGGTCAGCTTTGAAAGAGTCGTGAGTAGAGGCGGTCCTGCGCGCCTTGGAACAAATCGAGCAGCGGCGCGGTCTGGGCGATGTCGTCGAGCGCGACCTTGCCGAATTGCGCGGCCGTTTGCGCCGCAGTCGCGGCCAGTTTGCTTTGAATCGACTGTCCCTCCATCGGCCCAATGATGCCGAGCCGGACGGCGGCGCTGATCCAGCCGCGCAGTTGGGTGAAGACGAACAGACGGGCCGTGTCCTCCGAACCGAGGCCGAGAAGTCGCCCGACACAACCGAAGACGGGCGGGAGATGGCCGGGCAACTCCCGCTCTTGAAGCAACGCCCGCAGTTCACGCAGTCCATTCCCGCCGAAGCTGCGCTCGGACGCGGCCAGCAGCGCCCTGCCCTGCCCTCGACTGGCGCGGTTGGCGACGTGATTGGCGGTGAACGCATCGCAGAGTTCATCCAGTTCGGCGAACTCCTTCGAGTCAGAAAAACTAGCGTGAACAAAGACGAGCACACCATGCGCAAGTTGTTCCAAGGCGGTTCCGAGAAAAGCCGCCAAGTCATGGCCGCCGCGCACTTCGCGATGCTGCCACGCGGCTTCGAGTCCGCCGGAATGAGCAAACCCGCCGGTGGGAAAGGCTGAGTCGGCGAGTTGCCAGAGGAGAAAGTGGCTCGGAGTTGGAATGGCCTCATTCACGACTCAGAATAAATTGTACCGCTGGGCCAGCGGCAATACGCTGGCCGGTTCGCACTTCAACAGTTCCCCGTCCGCCGTCACTTCGTAGGTTTCCGGATCGACCGTGATCTTCGGCAGCGCATCGTTCCATTTCAGGTCGCGCTTGCCGATGTTGCGGCAGCGGCGCACCGCTTCGATTCGTTTGCTTAGTCCGTACTGCGCGGCCACGCCTTCCCGCTGACAAAGCTGGCTGACAAACATGAGTGAATTGCCGCCGGGCGCGCGGCCGAACGCGCCGAACATCGGACGCATGTAAACCGGTTGCGGGGTTGGGATGCTCGCATTGGGATCACCCATCTGGGCCCACGCGATGACGCCGCCCTTGATCACCATCTCCGGCTTCGCGCCGAAGAACGCCGGCTTCAACAAAACGAGATCCGCGAGCTTGCCCACTTCGACCGAGCCAATCATGTGGCTCAGACCATGTGCGATGGCGGGGTTGATCGTGTACTTCGAGAGGTAGCGCTTGATGCGGAGGTTGTCGTTGCTACCCGTTTCACCGGGAAGACGACC
>JAYVWQ010000026.1:0-3863 GCA_043785945.1 Akkermansia sp. | reverse complement strand
CCGAGGTGATTGTCCGTGAGCGAAATGCCATCCAGCGCGTCGTTCGTTTCGCCCGTGCCGCCCGCCCAGATTTGGTTCAAGGCATCGAAGGGCTGACCCGCCTGCCGGGGCTGCGCCAGAACATACTTGGCCAGCTCAATGCCGGAGCGGCCCATCCATTCCAGCTCCGTGTCCCAGGTGGAATTGCGCGCCAGCTTTGTCTCCACCTTCATCGAGTAGGCGAGGCCGCCCGCCAGCACGGCGAAGACCACCACGATGAGCATGACCATGATCAAGGCGATGCCGGAGCGGGGCCGTTGCTGGTTCAGGCGAAGGTTCATCGGGAGTAGCCAGTTCCTTTTTTAACAGGCGGTCCCGAGCCGGGCTGGCCGGATTGACCTGGCCGGCCGGATTGACCTGGCCGGCCGGGCTGACCGGGCTGGCCGGGCTGTCCCGCCTGTCCGGGCCTCGTTCCACCCGGCACGCCCTGTTGTCCGGGCTGCCCGCCGGGGAACTGCCATTCCGGTTGCACCGCCGCCGCCGGGATGGAGACGATGCGGGCCACGAAATCCTGCGCCTGGCCGGCCTTGGCCGTCTTGCCCACGCCCAGCCACACGCGCACCAGGAGCGGCAGTGAGTTGGTTGAGTCCCAGTGGTCGAGCCACTTCCACTCGTTCTTGTCCAAGCCCCAGAACTCAAAGCCGAACGTCGTCACGTCCTTGGCCAGCACCAGCGAGTAAGGCTCATAATCCTTGTCCACCGCCATGAGCATCGGCCCTTGGCGCATGACTAGATTCAGGCCGGTGTCCTTGTCTTTGCCCGCCTCGGTGGTGAAGGTGATGCGGCGCACAATCTGATCTCCAAACCGCCCCACGCCCGGAAAAGTTGCGGGCAGATGAGCCACGAAACTGAGGGAGCCGTAATCGCCTTTGGTATCGGCAAGAAAGGAATAATAGGCGTCGGGATTTTGCGGCGGCATGTTGGCCGTGAACATCTGTGCCGTGACCAGCGCATCTTCGACCGCGCGGATGGAAATGCGGGCGCGCTGCGCGCCATCCGCCGCCGTGCGTGCGGCCCGAGAAGCCTTGAGGATGCCTTCCCACACTGAATAGATGGAGACGAGAATCATGGAGAAGATGCCCAGCGCGAGCATGATTTCTATGATGGTGAAGCCGGGTGATTTGCGGCGCGGCGTTTTCACCCGGTCGTGATTAAAACCGAGGGGCAATGCTTGCGACCTCCCTCTCCCCTCAACGGGGAGAGGGATTGAGGGTGAGGGGTGGTGCCGCCCACGGCCTTCACATTTGCCAGGCGCCAAGACGTTCCCACCCCTCACCCCGGCGCTCTCCCCGTGGAGGGCAGAAGGAGACAGGCTTGCGCGTCCCTCCGTTCCGTCTCTCACTTCCAATCGCAGGGTTTTCATCGGCGTTTCTTTCCGCCCGGTTTATACATGAGCACGCTCAGGGGTTCGGAGATTTCCTTGCCCTGCGCGTTCTTTTTGAAGACCACGAAATCCACCTGGAAGAAACCGTTTGATCCGACTTCCACAATCTGCCGCTCCCAACGGTAGTCGGGAAAAATTTCCTCGAAGTCGCCGGTCTCAAAACCTTCCTCCAGCGTGTTGGAGAGCGAGATCATGGAGGCGAGCATCCCCGCGTCCGGCCGTTGGACCTGCAAGGCTCGCGCCGCGCCCAAGCTCTGCACCACCATGCCCAGAATGGCGAAGACCACGATGAAGAAGACGAACATGGCGATCATCACTTCCATCAGCGTGAAGCCGCCGTCAGGACCGGGCCGCCCGCACAAGGCAAACGGCGCGCTGCAATCATCGGCCTTTTGACCTCTGACCTCTGACCTCTGACCTCTCACTTCACCACCTCCACGTCCGCGATGCCGGTCACTACTTCGGTGGTGATTTTCCGAATCTCGCCCCGGTCGGAACGGATCAGCACCACCATCTCGTCGCATGTGCCGTTCGGATAAAACGTGCAATGCGCTTCGTCCAGGTCGGGAATCAGATTCACGCCCAGGAATTCAATGATGATGCGGTCGGACAGCTTCGCGGAAAAAATTCCCCCGCCTCCGCCCGCCCGGTGCTCCACCAGATCGTCACCCTCAAAACTGTAGCGTGAGCCGCCCCCACCCGCGGGGGGGCTGCTCGCTGTTTCACTGACCGAGATCTCGCGGGTGGCCTGGACAATATGGACCTCTGTGGCCACGCCGTTCAGCACGGCCCGCGCTCGCGCCTGCCCGCAGGCCTCGGAGATGTCCGCCACGGCCTGGCGCATCGAGTCCTTGTGCATCTGCTGATACACGGAGGGAATGGCGATGGCCATGATGATGGCCATGATGCCGACCACGACCATGATCTCGATCAGGGTGAAGCCGGACCCGGGGTTGCATCGCGACCCGGTTCTGTCTCCCTCTCCTCCATTCGGAAGGGAGGAGAGGGCCGGGGAGAGGAGGTGCCCGTGAAAACAAACACGCCGTCCAGACCAGTCGCCCCTCTCCCCAACCCTCTCCCCGCTCGTGCCTCGCAGGGCGAGGGAGCCGGATACGGCGGGTTTAAGAACCGTGTGGAGATGCACCCCAGACCGGACGCGGACTTCGCGCCACCGACCACCGACCCACTGACCGGAGGTTTTCATGATCATCGGTTGATGCTGGCCGTGATGGAGAACATGGCCGACAGCACGCTGAAAAGCAGAAAGCCCACGAGCAAGGCCATCACGATGATCATGGCCGGCTCAATGAGGTTCGTGACCACGCGCAAGGCGAGGGTCAGCTCGTTCTCGTACGTGTCAGCCAAGTTTTTCAGCGCGCCCGGCACGTCGCCCGTCTCTTCACCGATCTTGAGCAGATCAATCATGAGCTGGGGAAAAATTTTACTCTGGGCCAGCGGCTGCGCAATCGTTTTGCCGTCGGTGACGGCGGTGCGGGTCTTGGCCAGCGCCTCCTTGATCACGATGTTTGGCATGATCTCCTCGGTGATTTTCAGGGCGGTGAGCACAGGCACGCCGTTAATCAGCAAGGTGGAGAGGACGCGCGCAAACTGGCCGAAGATGTTGAGCTTGAAAACTTTTCCCAGCACCGGCGCGTTCAGTTTCCAGCCGTCGATTTTGCGCTGTCCCTCCGGCGTGCTTTTGAAGCGCTTGAACAAAACCCAGGCCGTGATGGCGAGCAGGATTATGACCCACCAGTAGGCGCTGAAGATGTGGCTGATGTTGACGAGGATGCGCGTGGCCAGTGGCAGCGGCACCTTCAAACCCTCGAAGATGGTGAGGAAGCGCGGCAGCATGAAGGTCATGAAAAAGATCACGATGCCGATGCCGACGGTCGAGACCACGGCGGGGTAGATGAGCGCGGATTTGAACTTGGCCTGCACCTCGGCGAAGCGGTTGAAGTGGTCGGCCAGCCGTCGCAGCACATCGACGAGCGCGCCGGACTGTTCGCCAGCGCGCACCATGTTGATGTAGAGGTCGGAGAAAATGATCTTCTGCTTGGCCATCGCGTCAGAGAGCGAATGACCTTCCATGACCTCCTGCTTCAGCCCGCGGCTGATGTCGGCCGGAATGCCCTTGGACTCGAGGTGCGTCATGGAGTTGAGCGCCACGGTCAGGGGCATGCCGGAGTTGAGGAGGTTGGCGAGCTGCTGAGTGTAGGTGGCGACTTCCTGAAGCTTGGGTTTGCGCATCCGCTTGCGCGTGAAGGACGCGGGCAGCAACGAGCCGCGAGGCTTAACCCCGCCCGGCGCAGTGGCCGCGCCGGCGGCTCCGCGCGCGCCGTCCACCATGACGGGGAACAAACCCAGGCGCTCGATTTGCACGAGCGCGGCGGCGCGATCGGCAACTTCGAGCACGCCCTGCACGACCTCGCCGGTCTTG
>JAYVWQ010000025.1:0-14644 GCA_043785945.1 Akkermansia sp. | reverse complement strand
GGCGCGGCCATGGGCGTGGCGATGGATGCGAAGAGCCAGCATTACTACGTGAGCGTGAGCAAGGAGAAGAAGTTCGTCATCATCGACGCGGAGAAATTGGAAATCACCGGCGAGCTGCCCCTGCCCGGTCCGGGTGACGCCCTGGCCGTCGGCCCCACGGGCGTGAACCGCGTTTTTGTCGGTCACGATGACGAGAAAGATTTGTGGGTCATTGATCCGGTGGCTAAAAAAATCGTGACGACCATCCCCATCGCCGCCGGGCCGGAATACATTGTGGTGGAGGACGACCAGAGCCGCCTTTACATGAACATCAAGAGCGATGACACGCTGCTGGCGATCAGTGCTTCAGAGAATAACAGCACAGTTGCCAGCACCTGGCCCACGGCTCCGGCCAAACATCCGCACGGGCTGGCGCTGGATTTGCGCGCACCGCGCCGGCTCTTCGTGGCGGGCGTGAACGGCAAGCTGGCGGTCCTCAGCACGGACGGCGGCAAGGTGCTCGGCACGGCGGACATGGTGAACGGTGTGGATCAAATCGGCTTCGACGCGACGAAGAATCGTCTCTATTGCCCGAGCGGCAGCGGCAAGATGACGGTGCTGGACACGAGCGGCGGCACGGTGAAAGCACTGGGCGACGTGGTGACGAACAAAGGCGCGAAGACGGTGACAGTGGACCCGAAGACGCACGCCGTCTGGGTGGCTTACAGCGAGGGTGGGAAATGTTACGCGCGGAAATTCACGCTGGTGGAATAAAGGCGGGCGGAAGGTGGGGTGCGCCGCTCCGCGCGCGCCGGGCTGCGGTGAATTCTCCAAACACGGCGATCTTCAGCCTCCACGGCACGCGCGGAGCGACGCGCCCCACCCGCGCGGTGCCATCCGCGCGCTTCTTGAAAAATTCAAAACTTCAAACCGTCTCGCCGCCCGGTCTAAGCTCGCGTTCATGCACCATTTTTCACGGCTTCAGCGCGCATTGCGTCCCGGCGTCCTCAGCCTCGGGCTGGCGCTCCTCGCGTGCGCGACGGGTTGCAACAAGTCTTCCGCACCCGCGCCAGCGGCCAGCGTAGCGGCCGGCCCGCAATGGTTCGAGGACATCACGGCGGCGTCGGGGTTGCACTTCACGCACGTCGCGGGGACCAATTATTTCATGCCCGATCAAGTGGGCAGCGGCGTGGCGCTCTTCGATTACGACGGCGATGGCCGACTCGATGTTTATTTCGTGCAGAACGGCGGCGCGCAGTCCGGCGCGCGCAATCAATTGTTCCATCAAGAGGCGAACGGCACCTTCCAGGACGTGAGCGCGGGTTCGGGTCTCGACGTGAGCGGGCGCGGCATGGGGGCCTTCGCCGGCGACGTGAACAACGACGGACGCCCCGATCTGCTCGTGACCGAGTATGGCGCGGTGCGGCTTTTCATGAACCTGGGCGCGGGGAAATTCCGCGACGTGACGCGCGAGTCAGGTCTGGATAATCCACGCTGGGCCGCGCCCGCGAGCTTCCTCGATTACGACCGGGACGGCTGGCTCGATATTGTGATCGGCAACTACGCGGATTATGACCCCACGCATGTGTGCCAGGACGTGCATGGACAGCAGGACTTCTGCGCGCCCAAAGCTTTTGCCGACACCAGCACGCGGCTGTGGAGAAACGCCACGAAGGAGCCGGGCGGCGTGCCGCGCTTTGAAGATCGCAGCGCGGCCAGTGGCATCTTTCGCACACCCGGCATCGCGCTCGGACTGGTGGCGGCGGATTTTAATGGCGACGGGTGGGCGGACATTCTCTGCGCGGACGACGGCCGGCCGAATCGTCTCTTCATCAATAAAAAAGACGGCACGTTCACCGAAGAAGCGGCCGCGCGCGGCCTGGCCTTCAACGCCATGGGCGCGACGCCGGCCAATATGGGCGTGGCCTGGGGCGACGTGGACGGCGACGGGCTGGGAGATTTGTTCATCACACATCTGACGGAGGAATTTCATGCGCTCTATCGGCAGGGGCCGCGCGGGATTTTCGCGGACAGCATCGCGACGTCGGGCTTGCAGCAACAAGCCTGGCGCGGCACGGGCTTCGGCACGGTGCTGGCGGACTTCAACGGAGATGGCGCGCCTGATTTAATTTCCGCCAATGGCCTGGTGCGGCGGCTCACGCCCGGCCACACGCCGGTGGCGGCGGGCGTGAACCCGTGGTGGGCGCGATACGCGCAGAAGTCGCAGCTCTTCGTGAATGACGGCGGCGGAAAGTTCCGCGATGCGTCGGCGGCGAACCCGGCCCTGAGCGGCACCGCGCTCGTCGGGCGCAGCCTAGCCGTGGGCGACCTCGACAACGACGGAGCGCCGGACTTGATCCTGTGCGGCGTGGGCGGACCCGCGCGAGTCTTGCGCAATGTCGCCCCGAATCGTGGGCACTGGCTCAAGTTGCGCCTCGTGCTCCCGGCGCAAGGTCAGCGCGACGCCATCGGCGCGGAAGCGGTGGTGCGCGCCGCGGGTAAAAATCATTGGGCCGTGCTGCAACCGGCCACGAGTTATCTCGCCAGCCACGATCCCGCGCTGCACTTCGGCCTCGGTGCGGCCACGAGCGTCGAGTCGGTGGAAGTGCTCTGGCCGGACGGGACGAAAGAAATGTTCTCCGGTGGTGCTGCGGATCGATTGATGGTGCTGAAGAAGGGCGAAGGGAAATGAAGAAAGCAAAAACCAAGAGACCTCAGCCGGCTCGACGCGCCAAATCAAAACGCGGCGGCGGACTTGTCTGGATACTGGGCGTGGGGGTTTGTTTGGCGGCGGGAATGTGGTTCCTCAATCGCGGCCCACAACCGCCCTCAGTCAATCTTTCCAGCGCCGACCCCGCCATTGCCACGCTCATCAGCACCGCCCGCACCGCCGTGGTGCGCGCGCCGAAATCCGCAGATGCCTGGGGTAAACTCGGACAGGCTTTCCACGCCACCGAGTTCCATGCCGAAGCCCAAGTCTGCTACTCAAACGCGTCCGTGCTCGATCCGAAAGCCTTTCGCTGGCCCTACCTGCTCGGACTGTTGGAATTGAACGAACACCCGGACAGCGCGCTGGAAAAACTGGCCCGTGCCACGGAACTCGCGGGCGGGCAATCCACCTCGCCGCGATATGAACTGGCCCGCGCGCTCGTCGAACGCGGCCAGTTCGAGGCCGCCGCGCCCCACTTGAACATGTTGATCGCTGTGAACCCCCAGCACGCCGCCGCGCGAGTGGCCCTGGCCCGCGTTTATCTCTCCCGCAACGCCCTGCGCGAGGCGACGCGGGAATTGGAGGGGCCGCTGACCAACAGCTACACCCTGCGCGCCGCCCTGCTCCTCGCCGCGCAAATCGCCCAGCGCAACGATCAGACCGAAGTGGCCGCGATGCTCACGCAACGTGCCGCCACCCTGCCCCGCTCGTTCGACTGGCCCGACCCCGTCCAGCGCGAGGTGCAAAGGCTGCGTTCGGATCGTGCTCAACTCGCCGATCAGGCCAACCTCCTCCTCCAGCAGCAACGCCTGCCGGAAGCGGAAGCGGCCCTGAACAAGCTGTTGCAGGCGCGTCCCGACGACCCGGAAGGCCTGCTGCTCCTGGGGCGGCTCCGCTACGTGGAAAAGAGATGTTCCGAGGCCGAAGCCTTGTTGCGCCGTCATCTCACCGCACAGCCTGATTCCCTGAATGGGTTAATCCAGCTCGGCCTCGCCCTACTCTGCCAGAAACAGTGGACGAACGCGGCCGTGGTGCTGGAACGAGCCATCGCGCTCAAGCCGGACTTCGTCGTGGCCCACAACAATCTCGGCCTGGCCCGCTCCCAGGCTGGGGACACGGCCGGTGCCATTCGCGCCTACCGCGATGCCCTGCGCTGCAATCCGGGCGACATCAACATCCACATCAGCCTGGCCGAGGAACTAGCCAATGCCGGGCAGATAGACGCAGCGCGCCAAGAGATTGAAAGCGCCGCCGCCCTCAACCCGAACGACCCACGCCTCGGGCCAGCCCGCGCGCAGCTCGAGCAGAAGCCGTAGCCCTGTCCGCATAACCGGAGCGCGGACGTCTCGTCCGCTCGAAGCGCCGCGATGATTCTGGAGACACGCGGGTGAGACGCCCGCGCTCCGCGCTTTGCTCGGACAGGCTCTGAGCGGGAACGAGGCGGTGGAAACCCGACTCAGTCTCTTCTCCTGCGTGGTTACTGCTCAGAGCAGGCGCGGCCTTTCTCAATTCAGCCACGGCTCAAGTCCTGCTCAGAAGCGCCGATGGCAAAGTTATGAATCGCTGCGTTCCAAGTCCCTTGAGCCTGATTCCCGGCACCTTGGTGCTGGCCGTCGTCGTCGCGGCGCACAAAATCTACGCGCTTCTCGCCCTGTAAGTTGCGGCTCCGTTTTTCCTCCCGTCCCGATTCCATTCTGTCTCTCGCGCTCTCCCCTCGACATCTGCCCCCATTCCCGACCAACCTTGCGGCGTGAAATACCGGCGCTTTGGTAAAACGGAATTGCAGATGCCCGTCATCTCCTGTGGCGGGATGCGTTATCAGCACAAATGGCAGGACGTACCGCCGGACGAAATCCCGGCGGACAATCAGGCCAACCTCGAAGCCACCATTCATCGCGCGTTCGAACTCGGCATCAACCACATTGAGACGGCGCGCGGCTATGGCACCTCGGAAATGCAGCTCGGCTCCGTGCTGCCGACTTTTCCGCGCGAGAAACTTATCGTGCAGACCAAGGTCGCGCCCATGGCCCGCGCGGCGGACTTCCTCCGCACCTTCGATGAGTCGATGAATTATCTGCGGCTCGATTACGTGGACCTGCTTTCCCTGCACGGCATCAACAACCGGCAGCAGTTGGAGTGGACGTTGCAAAAGGGCGGCTGTCTCGAAGCAGCGCGCAAACTCCAGGCGCAGGGCCGTTGCCGGCACGTCGGCTTTTCCACCCACGCCACGCCGGAGGTGATTCTGGAGGCAATCGAGAGCGGCGGCTTCGATTACATCAACGTCCACTGGTATTTCGTGAACGACCTGAACTGGCCTGCTGTGCGGGCGGCGCACGCGCGGGACATGGGCGTGTTCATCATCAGCCCGAACGACAAGGGCGGAAAACTCTACGCTCCGCCGGCCAGGCTGTCGGCGATGTGTGCGCCGCTCACGCCCATGCAGTTCAACGATCTCTACTGCCTCGCGCGCCCGGAGGTTCACACCCTGAGTTGCGGCGCGGCTCGGCCCGGCGATTTCGATGAACACATCGCCGCGCTCGAACACTACGATCACATTCAAGAGACCATTGCGCCCATCGAGCAGCGGTTGCGCGCTGAGATGGTGTCCACGCTGGGCGCGGACTGGTGCGCGCGGTGGAGCGAGGGGTTGCCCGAGTATTTTCAGGTGCCCGGCGAGATTAACGTGGTGGAAATCCTGCGCCTCTGGACTTACGCCAAGTCGCTCGACCTCGTAGCCTGGGGCCAGATGCGCTACAACTTGCTCGGCCAAGCTGATCACTGGTTCCCCGGCGAGACCGCCGCCACAGCCCGCGCGCTCGACTGGAAAAAATTGCTGGCCCGCAGCCCCTTCGCCGATCGCATCCCGCAGATTCTGGAAGAAGCCCACACGCTGCTCTTTGAGGCACCGAAGAAACGCCTCAGCCAATCGTGAGGCGGGGTTCGGGGAAATCGGCCGAGGGCAGATTCGTTGTCTTCAATCCGCAATCAACAATCCCCAATCCAAAATCCTCAATGTGCGAGTCCGGGGAATTGAGGATTGTTGATTGCGGATTTTGGATTGCGGATTACCGAATGAAGCCCCGTGCTTCCTTCCGTTACTGCGGGTTTTTCCCCCTTGCACGGTCTTGCTCGGCTTCTATAGTTCGCCCACAAAATAGAAGGCAACGCGATGAAGATTTGTCGCCGCGCCGCTGAAACTAGAACTCAAATTACACGAACATTATGGCTTACCAATACGCGAACAAACAGGAGGCGCTGCTCGCCAAGGTCAAAGGAAAGACCGGCAAAATTTCCGACAAGACGCACGAGGAACATCTGAAGCTCTACACCGGCTACGTCAACAAGACCAACGCCATCCTCAAGGAACTGGAAGAGCTGGCCAAGATTCTGGACCCGGCCAATCCCGCGCACGCCAATCAGATCTATTCCGAGATTCGCTCGCGCAAGGTGGACTTCACTTTCGCCCTCGGTGGCATCATCAATCACGAGCTGTATTTCAACAACCTCGGCGGCGCGGGCGGCCCGGCCACCGGCAAAGTCGCGGAGCTGATCAACAAGAGCTTCGGCAGCTTCGACGCCTACAAGAAGGACTTGAAAGCCACGGCCATTGCCGCACGCGGCTGGGTCTGGACCGGCTACGACGCCACCACCGGCTTCCTCTTCAACTACATCGGCGACGCGCAGAACACCTTCCCGGTCTGGGGCGTGAAACCGCTGCTCGCGCTCGACGTTTATGAACACGCCTACTACGCGGATTTCTTCACCGCGCGCGCCGGCTACATCGACGAGTTCATGAACTTCGTGGACTGGGATGTGGTGAACGCGAACCTCGGCTAAGACTAGCTCGGCCCAGACTCACTGTTCAACCGCAACGAAGCGCGGTGGCCACAAGGCTGCCGCGCTTTTTAAATTAAACTGGATTGGGAGGCCTGATGGTGCACGCACCAGGAGTTGAACCTGGAACCTTCCGATCCGTAGTTCGCTACTTACGGCTTTCTCCGGTTGCATAAGATTGGCTCCAGATGCGACGGAACCCTGAAAAACAGCCTATGAAACAAGCCTTTAAAGCCAATCCAAAAATCCTGACACAACCCCCATCACAACCGGTGGCAACTTGGAAAGTGGCAGTCATTCCACCCCTCAATAAGCGGGCCACTGGTCAAACCTCGGCACCGACCAAGCGCCTGAACCAGTTGCTAGAGAAATTGCTGACGGCCTAGACTGAGGAAGAACTGGTCAGCTTCGACAATCTCACGCGACCCGCGCCCGAGCCAAGCGATGACAAGCGCACCGAGGTGAAGAAGGTCGCGCGGCTGCTGCTCGAACGGATGAAGCAACTGCTGGTTCTCCAGCTACCGCGTTGCCAATCCCGAACGCCTCCCCCGCCGCATCATCCGGCTCCGGCACCAAGTCCGCCGCATTGAAATAGATGTGTGCCTCACCAAAGCCGCTGCGCAACATCGCGAGGAGGAATTGATCGGCGTGCTGCAACCGCGATTCAACCGGGCGGGAAAGGTCTGGAGCGTGAACAGACATTTCTTCAATTCGTAGCTGCGAAGAGGGCCAGCTTGATGAGAGGCTGAAACCCCGAGATTAAAACTATGATTTCCACATTCGCGAAAACCTGCACTCAGAACGGGGCCACGAGATGTCCGGCTCGGTGCTTCCCAGTATTTACGTTGGCCGTGGTTTTCCTGCTGGCCTTCATCACCCAATTTGCGCGCGGCGCGGAATCTGCCGACGGGATTTTTGCGACTCCATTGCGGGTAGCCAGCCTCGACCCGGGTGCCTTGACACAATGGACGGATGGTTCCGAACAGGCGGTGCAACTCAAGGGCGGGCCGCAGGAGGTGCTTTGGACGCGCGACAGCCGCATTGACTGGGCGGGTGTAAATTTCGGTGCCTCCAAGAACGCGGGCGGGCGGCATTTGCGCATCGGCTGGAGGAGGGCACTGCCAGTCGGGACAGTCCTGGTGCGCGGCAATGTGTCGGTCAGTGTGCTCAAGCCAAGCACAGATTATCCGGGCCATCCGGGCAACGAGGCCGACTGGATTCCCGCGCAGCGCCTTAAACAGAACCGGGTTACGCGCGAGGAACCGGGCCGCGAGGAATACACGCTCTGGGTGCTGCCGAGCGTCACGAGCACGCGCGCGGTCCGGTTCACACACACGGCAGCGTTTGCGGACAGCACCTATGCGGGCTGGCTCGGCGGCGCGATGCTCTTAAGCGAACGTATGGCCAACCTCGCCCCTCAGGCTGTCGCCAGCGCGAGCACGACGGATGAACGGTCGGCAAAACTGAACAACGAAAGCAACGATGGCACTTGGGGTGCGTGGGAAGTTGCGCGGGAGACCAATGCCGTCGTTGTTTCAGCCGCGCGGCCTGAAACCATTTTGCTGACGTGGCCCGCGCCAGTTCCGTTGCGTGGCTTGAATGCGCTCTGGGCCGGCTTCGGATCGGCAGACGTGCAGAGTTACACTGGTCCGGCGGACAGGCATCCGCGCGAAGCGGGCGAGAGCGACTGGCAGAACCTCACGCCGTTCACCAAGGTCAACAATGGCTATCCGACTCCGCTGTGGCCGAACTGGATCGACTTCGGCCAGACCGCGACCACGCGCGCGATTCGCCTGCGCCTCACGTCCGTCTCCACCGAGCAACACGGACATTTGAAGGGCAACACGAAACAAGGCCGACGCGTGTGGCTGGGCGAAGTGCAGGCGTTGCACACGCTCGGTGCAGCGGAACTCGCCACTGTTATTATTGCTCCTCCTGCGAAGGACGATTTGCATCCGCCCATTCCGATTCGCTTCCAATTGCCGGAAGAAGGATTCGTCACGCTCGTCATCGAAGGCACGGACGGGAAACGCATTCGCAATCTCATCGCGGAGACGAAATTTCCTGCCGGCGAAAACACCGTCTGGTGGGATGGCATGGATGACTTGTTGCGCGATGCTGAAGCGGCGAAGCACGGGCTGTATCACATTCCAGAACAGTTCGTTGCGCCCGGCAGCTACCGCGTGCGCGGCCTGTGGCGCAAGGCCGTTGATCTGCGCTATGAGTTTTCCATCTACAACGCGGGCAATCCGGCGTGGGAAGTCGCCGACAAGACGGGCGCGTGGCTGGCAAATCACACGCCGCCGCAGTCGGCCATGTTCATCCCAAGTGATCGCACGGCGAATGGCCAGCCGCTCATGTTCCTTGGCAGCTACGTGAGCGAAGGGGGGCACGGCCTCGCGTGGGTGGACCTTGATGGACGCAAGCAAGGCGGCGTCGGCTGGGTCGGCGGCAACTGGACGGGCGCACCGTTTCTGGCCCGCGACGACGGTCCGCTGCGCGCGACGAACGTGCTTGGCTACGCCGCCGCCGCGTGGAGCGATGAGGATGCTTCGCGGAAAGCGAAAACCAAAGTCGGCGAAATCCGGCTGACGGCGCTCCAAGCCGGGGAGCACAAGCCGGTGCTGAAGTATCAGTTTACCCCGCCGCAAACCAACGGCGGCAAAGTTGAATGGAGTGATTACATCGGCGGTTTCGCCGCGCGCGACAACCTGCTCGTCGTGAGCCTCACCGGACTCGATCAGCTTTTGTTCGTGGATGGGAAAGAGAAGAAGGTTCTCGGCACCGTTTCGGTTCCGCGCCCGCGCGGGTTGGCGTTTGATCAGCGGGGGCGGCTGATGGTGCTCTCTGGCACGCGACTGCTGGTGAAGAATGACATCCGGGATGAAAGCGTACTGTTCGATCCGCACGTTTTGCTGATCACCAACGGTCTAGAGGCACCTCGTTCGATGACGCTGGATTCCGCCGGCAACATCTACGTGAGCGACCACGGCGCGAGCCATCAGGTCAAAGTGTTTTCGCCCGCTGGAAAATTTCTCCGCTCCATCGGCCAGGCTGGTGCGCCGAAAGCCGGGCCGTATGACCAGCAGCACATGAATCATCCCGACGGCCTCGCGGTTGATTCCAGCAACCGCCTCTGGGTCGCGGAGAATGACTACCAGCCCAAACGGGTCAGCGTGTGGACGCTCGAAGGCAAATTTGTGCGCGCATTTTACGGCCCGTCCGAATACGGCGGCGGGGGCAAACTCGACCCGGAGGACAAGACGAAATTCTATTATCATGGCATGGAGTTCCGGCTCGATTGGGAGAAGGGCCGAGATCAAATCGTGAATGTCTTTCACCGTCCTGGTCCTGACGATTTGAAAACGCCCGACGGCTACGGTTCGGACGGCCTGCCGCAGGAGCCGCATTACATCGGTGGGAAGAAGTATTTCTCCAACGATCACAACGGTAATCCGACCGGCGGCCCTGGCGTCGCACTGATCTGGCAGGAAGTGAATCACATCGCCCGCCCTGTCGCGGGGTTTGGCCGGGTGCAAGATTGGAAACTGTTGAAGGCCCAGAGATTCGCGGCGCTCTGGCCTGCCGGCGCAAATGCCAAAGGAGATCAAGCGCGGAACTCCGCCTGCTTCGTTTGGTCCGACTTGAACAGCGACGGCGAAGTCCAGCCGGAGGAAGTTCAGTTTCTCAAAGGCCCGGTTGGCTCGGTTGGCTCAGTGACGGTCGCGCCGGATTTGTCTTTCGTCGCCTCGCGCGTCAGCACCAGCGCGATGCGGTTGGTACCGCAGAGATTCACGGCGGCGGGCGTGCCGGTTTATGATTTGGCCCACGGCGAAATACTTGCGACCAACACGCAAGGCCCCGCCTCCTCGGGCGGTGATCAGGCGCTGTGGCACAAGAGCGGTTGGACTGTGCTGACGACTCCTCCCAAGCCCTTCTCGCCCATGTCCGTTGGTGCCGTGTTCAATGGCGAGGCCCGCTGGTCGTATCCGAGTCCCTGGCCCGGCCTGCACGCTTCGCACGAATCGCCCGCGCCTGACCGGCCCGGACAACTCATCGGAACCACGCGGCTGCTCGGAGATTTTGTGACGCCCAAGAACAGCGATGCCGGCCCGCTCTGGGGCGTGAACGGCAATCAGGGCAACATGTATCTCTTCACCGCCGACGGACTCTTTGTGGCGGAACTTTTCAAGGACGTGCGACGTGGGCCGCTCTGGGCGATGCCCACCGCGCCACGCGGCATGTCGCTCCACGGCCTCTCGCTGCACGACGAAAATTTCTGGCCGAGCATCACACAAACGAAGGACGGGCTCATCTACGTCGTGGACGGTGCGCGCTCGTCACTCGTCCGCGTGGATGGATTGGACACCATCCGCAGACTGCCTGAAACCACGGTGACTGTTTCGGCCAACGATCTGGCGAAGGCCCGCGCTTTCTTCGTCGAGGCCGAGACCCAGCGGCAGCAAAACCGTGGTCGTGGCGTGTTGACGGTAGGGTTGCGGGAAACCGCGCCGGTCGTGGACGGCCTGCTGGGCGACTGGGCGACGGCCGACTGGGTGGACATCGACAAGAGCGGCGTGGCGGCATTCTTTGACAGCAGCAGCAAACCCTATGATGTGCGCGGCTCGCTGATGGTCGCGGGCGGCCGGCTCTTTGCAGCATTCCGCACGGGCGACGCAAACCTGCTCCGCAATTCCGGCGAAATGGCCAACGCGCTTTTCAAAACGGGCGGCGCGCTGGATGTGATGATCGGAGCCGATGCGCATGCGGACGAGAAGCGCAGCGAGCCGGCCGCAGGTGACTCCCGATTGCTGGTCACGCGCGTGAAAAATAAGACCACCGCGCTGCTCTATCGCGCCGTGGTGCCTGGCACGAAGAACCCGGTGCCCTTCAGTTCGCCGTGGCGCACCATCATGCTTGATCAGGTGGAGGACGTGAGTGCGCAGGTGCAATGGGCCGGCACGAACGGCAATTTTGAAATATCGATTCCCCTGACGACGCTTAATCTAAAACCGCAGGCGGGACAAAAACTCAAGGGTGACCTCGGCATTTTGCGCGGGAACGGATTTCAAACCGCGCAGCGCGTCTATTGGAGCAACAAGGCCAGTGGCATAGTGGCCGATGTGCCCAGTGAAGCCGAGTTGACTCCCAAGCTGTGGGGACGGATCGAATTCATCCAAGGACCAAAGTAGCCGCCGGCCAGAGGCGCGGGGGGGTGCATCGGGCGTGCGGCGAGCGCGAAAGACTGCTGTCGGCAGACCGGGCGTGCCGCCTCAAGGCCGGGCTTGGGCGGCTGAGTCGCCGAGGCAGTAGAGGTATTCCTGCCGGTTCTCGCCTCGTTTCGCCACCCGGAGATAAATGCGGCCACCGCAGATGACCGGGGACGCATAGGCCTCGTCGCCGAGTTGATTCTGCGCGAGCAGTTTGAACGACTTGGGCGTGGCCTCGAAAACGAAGGTCTTGCCACCCACGTTGGAGGCATAAATCCGGTCGTCCACCATCACGGGCGAAGCGAAGAAATCCCCACCCAGCCGTTCCTTCCACAATTCCTCGCCGGTATCGGACTTCCAGCAGACCGCCACCCCGGCATCCAGCACGGCATACAGGTGTCCGGCCTTGGCGATCATGGAGGGCACATAGACACGGGTGTTGTTCTGCCAAACGACCGTGCCTGATCCGTCCGCCGCGACAGCCATCGTGTGATTCTTGGGATAACCGCCGCCTCCGAAGACACGCACGCCGTCGGTGACGGCCGAGCCGACGCACTCTTCCGTCGAGCCGGAAATCTCCCAGAGCTTCTTTCCCGTCAGTGGGTCGAGGCTGGTCAGGAGATTGCAGCCGGCCAGCACCATTTGAATGCGGCCTGCCGCCTTCAGAACGGCTGGCGTGGTGTAATTCGGCAACTTGGGACGAGGCACGCTCCAGACGACTTCTCCGGTCTTTTGATCCAAACCCACAATGACTCCACCGCCCCGGTGATCCGCTGAGACGAGCACGAGCGGTTCATGGTCGATGGGTGAAGAAGCAAAACCCTGGTGAGTGACGTAGTCACTGACTTTCCGCTGCCACAGAACCCGGCCATCCAAACCCAGCGCCGTGGTATACACCGCCCCGCCGTTGAGGAAGTTAATGAACAGTTTTCCGCCCGCGCACGCGACGGTGGAAGACGCGGCCGAAGAGTTGGAATGTTTGCCGGGATCGGCCTTGCTGCCATGCACCTCCGTTTGCCACAGAACCTGGCCCGTGCGCCGGTCCAGACGAAGCAACGATTGCGACTGCTTCACTCGATCCGAAGTAGCGAGATAGATGGCCTCGCCGGCCACGGTTGGGGATCCATGTCCGCGGCCTGGAAGGGCGGTCTTCCAAAGTATCGCTTCCGTTTCGCTCCACCGGGTGGGTGGATTTTGTCCAAGTGCCGCCAAACCGTCACCCGTGGGGCCGCGCCAAGCGGGCCAGTCCAAGTCAGGGTTCGGCGCAGAGACCACAGGACTGGGGCAAAGGATGAACATCATTCCGGCGAGAACCAAGAACGTGAGGCGGAGGCGAAGAAATGATTCGCGGACGGCGTGGCGAGGAATAAAAAAAGTGTTGGAGTTCATGCGAACACTTTGGGCGGGCGCATTTGTGCTGTCGAGCGACTGTTTCGTCAGCACAACAAGCATTTTCATTGTCCCGACAGCTCCACACGGATACGATCGCATCATCAAAACCACTGCCAACCCGCGAATCCATTTATACGATGAAAACGTTGATTAAGCGCCGCAGCTTCCTTTCCAAATCGGCGACGCTCGGGGCCGGACTTCTGATTCTCCGCAACAGCAAGCTGGCCTTCGCCTACGAGGCCAACAGCAAACTGAACATTGCCGGCATCGGCGTCGGCGGTCAGGGCCGGGGTAGTCTCGATGCCTTTCATCGCATGGGCCACAACCTCGTCGCGTTCTGCGACGTGGATGCCACGCGGGCGGGCGACATTTATCAGAAACATCCGGCGGCGAGGCGCTATCAGGATTTCCGCAAGATGTTCGATGAGATGGAAAAGGGGATCGATGCCGTGCTGGTCGCGACTCCCGACCACACGCACGCCGTCGCCGCAGTGGCGGCGATGAAACTGGGCAAACACGTTTATTGTGAGAAGCCGCTGACGCGCACGGTCCACGAAGCGCGGGTCATGCGCGAGACCGCCGCGCGCCACAGCAAGGTGGTCACGCAGATGGGCAATCAAGGTTCCGCCGAGCGAGGGCTGCGCCGGGCCGTTGAACTGGTGTGGGGCGGGGTCATTGGCGAAATCCGCGAGGCGCACGTCTGGTTCGATGGCGGAAACGGCCCGATGAAACGACCCACCGCGACCCCACCGGTGCCGGAAGGATTGAACTGGGATTTATGGCTGGGCCCGGCCGAGAGCCGTCCGTACAGCCCCGCATACGCGCCCGCGAGCTGGCGCGCATGGCGCGCGTTTGGAAGCGGCATTGTCGGAGATTTTGCCTGCCACACCGCCAACATCATGTTCCGCGCGCTGCATCTGGAACAGCTTTGGCAGAAGGAAAAGAATTCCGGCAGCAAAGTAATCATTCGCCTCGAAGCCTGGCCCTCCGAGCGAAATGCGGAAGGCTATCCCGCGTCCTCGAAAGTGGTGATGGATCTGCCCGCGCGCGGCGCTTTACCGCCGGTGAAACTGACCTGGTATGCGAAGGAGAAACCGCCCGAGGATCTGATGCTCGGCTACAAGCGCGGCGGCTGGGGTGATTTGCTCGTGGGATCGAAAGGCTCGATTTATTCCAATAATCCTTGGAACGGTACCTACGTGCTGCTGCCTGAGAAGCAATTTGAAGATTTCAAGGGCGGCCCGCCGGAGATTCTGCCGCGCGTCCAGAGCCATCAGTGGGAGTGGATCGAAGCGTGCAAAGGTAACGGGAAGACCTTCTCAAGCTTCGACATCGGCGGCCCTCTCACGGAACTGGCCCAACTCGCCAATCTGGCCACGCTGGTGGAAGGTCCGATTGAGTATGACACCATGAGCGGCACGATCTTGAATTCAAAGCCAGCCAGCAATCTGCTCCATCGCGAATACCGAAAGGGCTGGTCGCTCTGAGCGGCCCCATTCGGCCGGCTTTGCTCGTCGAA